>DASRPJ010000317.1:0-7252 GCA_035646435.1 Thermoanaerobaculia bacterium
GGAAAATGCCGCCGCCTTCATCCGGGCGGTGCACAAGGCAAAGCCGCCGGCGGCGAAAGGGAAGTACTTCCGGACGGTCTCGGTCTCCTCGACGATGGGGCCGGGCGTCGAGATCGACACCGCGTCGATCGAAGGGTTGTAGTCATGGAGAGAGCCGAGAAGACAGCCCAGGTCGCGGAGCTCCAGGCGGAGCTGACGAAGTCGAAGAACGCTTTCCTGTTCGGGTTCGCCGGCTTGAAGGTGCCCGAGGTGACGGAGCTCCGGCGGCAGGTGCGGGGCACGCGCTCCCGCTACGTCGTCGTTAAGAACACGCTCGCCCTGCGGGCGTCCCGAGGCACGGCCTTCGAGGACGTCTCGAAGCACTTCGTCGGCCCCACGGCGGTCGCGTTCAACCAGGACGATCCCGTCGGTCTCGCGAAGGTCTTGACCGCTTTCGCCAAGACGAACCCCAACCTGGTCTTCAAGGGCGCTCTGATCGAGGGGCGCGCGGTCGAGGCCTCCGAGATCAAGACGATCGCGGAGCTGCCGTCGCGCGAGCAACTGGTCGGGAGGCTCCTGTTCCTCCTGCAGTCGCCCCTGACGAGACTCGCCACCGTCCTCGCCGGGCCCATATCGAACCTGGCGAAGGTGCTTCGCGCAATTGCAGAGAAATCGAGTTCCGGGCCGGCCGACGCCGAGCCCGCAAGTTAACCG
Source organism: Thermoanaerobaculia bacterium (assembly GCA_035646435.1). Classification (GTDB taxonomy): domain Bacteria; phylum Acidobacteriota; class Thermoanaerobaculia; order UBA5066; family Gp7-AA6; genus Gp7-AA6. The sequence continues at coordinate 694 of DASRPJ010000317.1, forward strand.
GCAACGGAGAGGAGAGACACGGAAATGGCTATGACGGCTGAAAACTTCGTCCAGGAGATCGAGGGCATGACCGTCCTCGAGCTCAATTCCCTCGTCAAGGCGCTCGAGGAGAAGTTCGGTGTCTCGGCGGCCGCGATGGCGATGCCCGCCGCGGCGGCGGGCCCGGCGGCGGCGGCCCCGGTCGAGGAAGAGAAGACCGAGTTCACGGTGCACCTGCTCGCGGCGGGAGACAAGATCAAGACGATCAAGGTCGTCCGCGAAGTCACGAGCCTGGGCCTCAAGGAGGCCAAGGACGTCGTCGACGGGGCGCCCGGCGTCCTGAAGGAAGGCGTCTCCAAGGACGAGGCGGCGAACATCAAGAAGAAGTTCGAAGAGGTCGGCGCCAAAGTCGAGATCAAGTAGGGCTCGCGCTGAGCAGGGAATACGCGGTTGTTCTCATATGCGCCGGTACTGCGCTACACGGTGAAGGTGTCTTTACCCGCATTCGGGCCAAATTGCGGGGGCTTGTCCCCCGCGCGACAGTTCGCCAAATCGCGGGGGCCCGTCCCCCGCGCGACAGGGAGACCCTTAATAAATGACCGAAGTTGAATCCCCCGAGCGGCGGAACTTCTCGAAGATCCGCTCGTTCATGGATCTTCCGAATCTAATCGACGTCCAGCGCCGCTCTTACGAGCGCTTCCTGCAGATGAACCTCCTGCCGGAAGAGCGCGAGGACTCCGGCCTCCAGGCCGTCTTCACGAACGTCTTCCCGTTCTCCGATTTCCGCGGAGCCTGCGAGCTGCAGTTCGTGCGCTACTCGATCGGGAACTGGGAGTGCAAGTGCGGGCGGCTGAAGGGGTTGGAGCACCTCCGGATGGATTGCCGCTCCTGCGGCGCGCGGATCGTCACGGCGCATCCCCACGAGGAGACCGTCACCTGTCCGCGCTGCGGCACGCAGAACCCCAACCGCGTGACGCTCTGCGACGTCTGCGGGAACCCGGTGGACCTCCAGATGAAGTACTCCGTCGCGGAGTGCCAGGAACGGGGCATGACCTACTCGGTCCCGCTCAAGGTCACGTTCCGGCTCTTCGTCTACGACAAGGACCCGGAGACGGGCGTCAAGACGATGCGCGACGCGAAGGAAGAGGAAGTCTTCTTCGGCGACATTCCGCTCATGACCGAGCACGGGACGTTCGTCATCAACGGGACCGAGCGGGTGATCGTCTCCCAGCTGCACCGCTCGCCGGGCGTGTTCTTCACCCGCGAGTCGAAGCAGGGCTTCCTCGCGAAGATCATCCCGTACCGCGGCTCCTGGGTGGAGTTCGAGTTCGACCAGAAGGGCGTGCTCTTCGTCCGGATCGACCGGAAGCGCAAGTTCCCTGCGACGATCTTTCTCCGCGCCCTCGGCCTCGAGACCGACGAGGCGATCCTGCGGCAGTTCTACGCGGTCGTTCCGGCGCGCTTCGAGCGGGGCCGTGCATACCTCACGATCGGGAAAGACGTCCTGAAGCAGGAGGAGCTGAAGGAGAAGTACGCTCGCGTCAAACGGGACACGAAGACCGTTTTCGCCGGCATCCGTCTCTCCGCGGACGACCAGAAGGAGATCGCGAAGAAGGGCTCCATCGAGCGCTCCGTGGACGACGGCGCGGTCGAGAAGGCGTGCTTCCTCGCGGACGTCGTCGACCTTTCGACCGGTGAAGTCCTCTTCGAAGCGGGCCAGGAGCTCGGCGCGGACGCGGTCGAGTCGCTGAAGGAGCGGGGGATCAAGGAGGTCGAGCTCTTCTTCCCCGACTGGGACCTCTCCGGCGAAGTCCTCGTCAACACGATCCGCAAGGACACCCACAAGACGAAGAACGAAGCGATCCTCGAGATCTACCGGCGCCTGCGCCCCGGCGATCCCCCGACGTACGAGTCCGCCAAGAACCTGTTCGAGGGGATGTTCTTCGACCCGAAGAAGTACGACTTCTCCCGCGTCGGCCGCTTCAAGTTCAACATCAAGCTGGAGGCGGATTCCGCCGAAGACACGCGCACGCTCACGGCCCAGGACATCTACCGGGTCGTCGCGTACCTCATGCGGTTGAAGCGCGACGTCGGCCGGACCGACGACATCGACAACCTCGGCAACCGCCGCGTCCGGTCGGTCGGCGAGCTGCTCGAGAACCAGTTCCGCATCGGTCTCGTCCGGATGGAGCGCGCCATCAAGGAAAAGATGTCCGTCCACCAGGACATCGACTCGGCGATGCCGCACGACCTCATCAACTCGAAGCCGGTCATCGCGTCCATCAAGGAGTTCTACGGTTCCTCGCAGCTCTCGCAGTTCATGGACCAGACGAACCCGCTTTCCGAGGTCACGCACAAGCGCAGGCTGTCGGCCCTCGGGCCGGGAGGCCTCTCCCGCGAGCGCGCCGGGTTCGAGGTCCGGGACGTCCATCCGACCCACTACGGGCGCGTCTGCCCGATCGAGACGCCGGAAGGGCCGAACATCGGACTCATCTCGTCGCTCTCCTGCTACGCCCGGATCAACGACTTCGGGTTCATCGAGACGCCCTACAAGCGCGTCGAGAAGGGGAAGGTCCTGGACCACTTCCAGGTCACGCAGGCGGGTGAGACCTCCTTCAAGCTCGGACAGATCGTCGAGAGGAAGGACCTGGACGAGGAGAACGACCGCGTCCGGAAAGCCAAGAAGGCGGTCGCCGAATCCGAGCCGCACGCGTTCTACCTGTCCGCCTGGGAAGAGGAGAACTACGTCATCGCGCAGGCCAACGCGGAGACCGACGCCTCCGGACGCATCAAGGAGGAGCGCGTCATCGCGCGTTTCAACGGCGAGTTCATCACGGCGGAACGCGAGAAGGTCGACTACAAGGACATCTCGCCGAAGCAGCTCGTCTCGGTTGCGACCGCGCTCATCCCCTTCCTCGAGCACGACGACGCGAACCGGGCCCTCATGGGATCGAACATGCAGCGGCAGGCGGTGCCGCTCCTGAAGGTCGAGGCCCCGCTCGTCGGGACCGGCCTCGAGGGAACCGTGGCCCGCGACTCGGGCGCGGTCATCCTCGCCAAGCGCGGCGGGGTCGTCGACCAGGTCGACTCGGAGCGGATCATCGTCCGCGTCGAAGGGGGAGACGAAGGGGGCGCGGCCAAGGAGTTCGGGGCGGACATCTATCCGCTGACGAAGTTCCGCCGCTCGAACCAGAACACCTGCATCAACCAGCGCCCGATCGTCTCGGAAGGCGTCCGGGTCGCGCGGGGCGAGGTCCTGGCGGACGGCCCGTGCACGTCGCAGGGCGAGCTCGCGCTCGGCAGGAACGTCCTCGTCGCCTTCATGCCGTGGCGCGGATACAACTACGAGGACGCGATCCTCGTGTCGGAAAAGCTCGTCAAGGACGACTACTTCACGTCGATCCATATCCAGGAGTTCGACATCGAAGCGCGCGACACCAAGCTCGGACCGGAGGAGATCACACGGGACATCCCGAACGTCTCCGAGAACGCGCTCCGCGACTTAGACGAGTCGGGAATCATCCGGATCGGAGCGACGGTCAAGCCCGGCGACATCCTCGTCGGCAAGGTCACGCCGAAGGGGGAGACCCAGCTCACTCCGGAGGAGAAGCTCCTCCGGGCGATCTTCGGTGAAAAGGCGGGCGACGTCCGGGACGCTTCACTCAAGTGCCCGCCGGGGATCGAGGGCACGGTCGTCGACGTGAAGATCTTTTCGCGGAAGGGGATCGAGAAGGACCTCCGCGCGCTCTCGATCGAGCAGGACCAGATCGCGAAGATCGAGAAGAACTCGCGCGACGAGATCCGCATCATCCGCGAGGAGGCGAACAAGAAGATCCGCGACCTCCTGATCGGGAAAGTCGCGGCCGACGAGGTCAACGACCGCGAAGGCAACGAGATCGTCAAGAAGGGCGGCCGGCTGACCCCGGAGTCCGTCGCCCGGTTGAGCCCGCAGCAGCTGAAGCGACTGAAGTTGAAGGACGAAGAGGTCGCCGAAGCGGTCCAGATGGTGCTGCGGCGCCAGGACTCGCAGATCGAGGTCCTGAACCGCGTCAACGCGGAGCGGATCGACCTCCTCCAGAAGGGGGACGAGCTTCCGCCCGGCGTGATCAAGATGGTGAAGGTCTACGTCGCCATGAAGCGCAAGCTCTCGGTCGGCGACAAGATGGCGGGGCGCCACGGCAACAAGGGCGTCATCTCCCGAATCCTCGCCGAGGCGGACATGCCGTACCTTCCGGACGGCACGCCGATCGAGATCGTGCTGAACCCCCTCGGGGTCCCGTCCCGCATGAACGTGGGGCAGATCCTGGAGACCCACCTCGGATGGGCCGTCCGCGCGCTCGGCCTGTCGGTCGCGACCCCCGTTTTCGACGGGGCGACCGAGTCGGAGATCAAGAAGCTTCTCCGGGAGGCGAATCTCCCGACGTCCGGGAAGACCGTCCTTTACGACGGGATGACCGGAGAGCCTTTCGAGCAGCAGGTCACGGTCGGTTACATCTACATGCTGAAGCTCTCGCACCTCGTGGACGACAAGATCCACGCCCGCTCGATCGGACCGTACTCCTTGATCACGCAGCAGCCGCTCGGCGGCAAGGCCCAGTTCGGCGGACAGCGGTTCGGCGAGATGGAAGTGTGGGCGCTCGAGGCCTACGGCGCGTCGTACACGCTGCAGGAGCTCCTCACGGTGAAGTCCGACGACGTCGAAGGCCGTTCCCAGGTGTACGAGGCCATCGTCAAGGGCGAAGTGCCCGCCGACCCGGGTCTGCCCGAGTCGTTCAACGTTCTCGTAAGAGAGCTCCAGTCGCTCTGTCTCGACGTGGAGCTCCTGAAGAAGTGACCGGGTTTGATTTTACGAACGCAACCAAGAGCGTAAGGGGCGAATAAGTGGACACACTCGCTTTCGCGGCGAAACCGACGACGTTGAAGGATTTCAACGCGATCAAGATCTCGCTCGCCTCGCCGGAGAAGATCCGGTCCTGGTCGTACGGCGAGGTCACGAAGCCCGAGACGATCAACTACCGCACGTTCAAGCCGGAGCGGGACGGGCTCTTCTGCGCGAAGATCTTCGGCCCGATCACCGACTGGGAGTGCCTCTGCGGCAAGTACAAGCGGATGAAGCACCGCGGCGTCGTCTGCGACAAGTGCGGCGTCGAGGTGACCAAGAGCAAGGTTCGCCGGGAGCGGATGGGCCACATCGAGCTCGCCTCTCCCGTCTCGCACGTGTGGTTCTTCAAGGGGCTGCCGTCGAGGATCGGGCACCTTCTCGACATCTCGCTGCGCGACCTCGAGCGCATCCTCTACTTCGAGTCGTACGTCGTCGTCGACCCGGGTGAGACGGAGCTCAAGGAGAAGGAGCTCCTGACCGAGGAGAAGTACCGCGCGATCCGCGCCGAGCACGGCGACGTGTTCGTCGCGCGGATGGGCGCGGGCGCGATCAAGGAGCTGCTCCAGCGAGTGGACGTGGACGAGCTCGCCGAAGAGCTCCGCATGATCATGAAGACCGAAACGTCTCAGATCAAGCGGCAGAAGGCGGCGAAGCGGCTCAAGGTGTGCGACGCGTTCCGCCGTTCGGGCCACCGGCCCGAGTGGATGATCTTGGACGTCATCCCGGTCATCCCGCCGGAGCTCCGCCCCCTCGTCCCGCTGGACGGCGGGCGCTTCGCGACGTCGGACCTGAACGACCTCTACCGGCGCGTGATCAACCGGAACAACCGGCTGAAGAAGCTCCTCGAGCTGCGCGCGCCGGAAGTCATCGTGCGCAACGAGAAGCGGATGCTGCAGGAGGCGGTGGACGCGCTCTTCGACAACGGCCGCCGCGGCCGCGTGCTGAAGGGCTCGAACAACCGGCCCCTGAAGTCGCTCTCCGACACGCTGAAGGGCAAGCAGGGCCGGTTCCGCCAGAACCTCCTCGGCAAGCGCGTCGACTACTCCGGCCGCTCGGTCGTCGTCGTGGGGCCGGAGCTGAAGCTCCACCAGTGCGGGCTTCCCAAGAAGATGGCCGTCGAGCTCTTCAAGCCCTTCATCTACAACCGGCTCGAGAAGAAGGGGCTCGCCCAGACGATCAAGGCCGCCAAGGAGCTCGTCGAGTCGGGCGTCACCGAGGTGTGGGACGCGCTCGAAGAGGTCATCCGCGACCACCCGGTGCTGTTGAACCGCGCGCCGACCCTCCACCGCCTCGGCATCCAGGCGTTCCAGCCGGTGCTCGTCGAGGGCAAGGCGATCAAGATCCACCCGCTCGTCTGCCCGGCGTTCAACGCCGACTTCGACGGTGATCAGATGGCCGTGCACGTGCCGCTGTCGCCGAAGGCGCAGGTCGAGGCGGAGCTCCTCATGCTCTCCTCGAACAACATCCTGTCCCCGGCGTCCGGGCGGCCGCTCGCCGTTCCGTCGCAGGACCTCGTCCTCGGGATCTACTACCTGACGAAGTCGCGTGCGAACACGAAGGGGGAGGGGCGCATCTTCTCCGACTTCGACGAGGTCATTCTGGCGTACGAGCAGGGGGACGTGACGACCCACACCCCGATCCGCGTCCGCTACTCGGGCCGGTACATCGACCTCACGACCCAGTACAACGACCAGGACA
>DASRPJ010000318.1:0-3005 GCA_035646435.1 Thermoanaerobaculia bacterium
ATAGAAGCCGGCGGGCCGCGATCCGGGGACGATCCACTCCCGGAGCTGCCCCGTCACGGTGTCGAGGCGGCCGAAGATCGAGCGGCCCGCGTCGATCAGGCTCTCCCCGTTGCAGATGAACCACACGACGTCCCCATCGACCTCGAAATCCACGGGGTTGGCGCCGCGGTCCTGGTCCCTCCGGATCTGCCACTGACGGATCTCCGAGCCGCGCAGGACCGCGATCCGGTCGAGCGCCGGGAGGAGGAACCACACGGAGCCGTCGGGCTGGACGTCGATCCGAACGCCGCTGACGGCGGCGGAGTCCTCGGTCTCGTAGGAAACCCCGGCGGCGATCGTCGTCGGCGTCTGCGCGCCGGCGGCCGCGGCGAACGAGAGAAAGACGAAGAGGGCCGGGAAGAGCCGGATTTTGGGCATCGGCCGATCATAACCCGCGCCCGCGACGGAACTATTTCAAACTAAATAGCTATCGGGGATCCCGCCTGTCGCCGGGCGGACCGGGACGAGCCGGATTCGTCTCGCGGCGTTATCGTTGTGGAGCCATGGCCGCGCGCCCTCCCACCTCGAAGTCCCCCGTTGCGGAGGCCCTCGCCCGGCGCACGGCCCCGGCCGCAGCCGAGCTCGTCGTTTCGCTGCCGGACGGGCGGCTGAAGTGCTACTCGTGCGGCCACCGCTGTCCGATCCCCGAAGGGCGCGAAGGCGTCTGCCGCGTGCGGTACAACGAGGGGGGAGTCCTCAAAGTCCCGTGGGGTTACGTCGGCGCGATCCAGTGCGACCCGATCGAAAAGAAGCCCTTCTTCCACGCGCTGCCCGGCTCCGACGCGCTCTCCTTCGGAATGCTCGGCTGCGACTTCCACTGCGGCTACTGCCAGAACTGGTTCACGTCCCAGTCGATCCGCGACCCGAACGCGATCGCGTCGCCGCGCGACGTCTCCGCCGAGGACCTGTCCGCGCTCGCGGTCGAGTGCGGGGCGCCGTCCCTCGTCTCGACGTACAACGAGCCGCTCATCACGTCGGAGTGGGCCGTCGCCGTCTTCCGGCAGGCGAAGGCACGCGGCCTCTACACCGCGTACGTGTCGAACGGGAACGGAACGCCGGAGGTCCTCGACTACATCCGGCCGTGGATCGACTTTTACAAGGTGGACCTCAAATCCATGGACGACAAGCACTACCGTGAGCTCGGCGGGGTGCTCCAGAACGTCCTCGACACGATCGAGGGGATCCATCGGCGCGGCATCTGGCTCGAGGTCCTGACCCTGATCATCCCGGGCTTCAACGACTCGGACGAGGAGCTCGGGCGCGCGGCGGACTTCGTGGCGTCCGTGTCGAAAGACATCCCGTGGCACGTGACCGCTTTCCACCCCGACTACAAGATGACCGACCCCGGCGCGACCCCCGCAGCGACCCTCGTCCGCGCGGCCGAGATCGGCGCGCGCGCGGGGCTCCGCTACGTCTACGCCGGCAACCTCCCGGGTCGGGTCAAGGAGTGGGAGGACACGCGGTGCCCCGGCTGCGCGACGGCGGTCATCGAGCGGAGCGGGTTTAAGGTGCGCAGCAACCGTCTCGTCAACGGCGCGTGTCCGAAGTGCGAAACCCCGATCCCGGGCCGGTGGGACCCCCGGGTCGAGGGGACGACGCGCACCCACGGCGTGCCCCTGCCGGTCGTCTAGGCGAGGGACCTCGATCTCGCCGTAAACCGCGATCCCCCGGAGTCGTCTATCCTGTAATCAACGCCCGAGGAGGGCACAATGGCCATCAACTGGACCCGAGAAGCCGCCGCCCACCTGCTGCGCCGGGCCGGGTTCGGCGGGACCCCCGCCGAGATCGACGACCTCTACGCCCGCGGGCTCGAGGGCGCCGTCGCCCGACTCGTCGACTACGAGGCGATCGACACGGCGGCGTACGAGCAGGCCCTCGCCGCAAAGACGTACAACCTCGCGAACGTCCGCGGTCTCCAGCAGTGGTTCCTCGATCGAATGGCGTTCTCGCCGCGTCCCCTCGAAGAAAAGATGACCTACTTCTGGAACCTGCACTGGACGTCGGGCGTGGCGAAGGTTCGCGGCATCACGCTCCTGCACAACCAGAACAAGACGGAGCGCCAGTACGCGGTCGGGAGGTTCGACGACCTCGTCGTCAAGATCTCGCAGGACCCGGCCATGCTCGTGTGGCTCGACAACGCTCTGAACCGCGCCGGCCGCCCGAACGAGAACTACGGCCGCGAGCTGATGGAGCTCTTCTGCCTCGGCATCGGCTACTACACCGAGAACGACGTGCGCGAAGTGTCGCGAGCGCTCACGGGGTGGACCGTCCAGAACTTCCGGCAGACCGACAACTACAACGGCGCGACCTTCCTCGACAACCCGGCTTTCCACGACAACGGCGTCAAGACGATCCTCGGTCAGACCGGGAACTGGAACGGCTACGACGCGATACGGATCATTCTCGACGCCGCGGACTCGGAGGGCTCGATCTCCGGACGCTTCATCGGCACGAAGCTCTGGTCGTTCTTCGCCTACGAGTACCCTCCGTCGCACGTCGTCCACGAGCTCTCCGAGGTCTACGTCGCTTCGAACCGATCGATCCGAGAGGTCGTTCGCGCGATCTTCCTCCACCCCGAGTTCCACGAGGCGCACACCCGCAAGACGTGGGTGCGGAGCCCCGTCGAGTACGCGGTCGCGGCCGTCCGGATGACCGAGGCGACGACGGACTTCGCGACGGCGTCGAACTCTCTCTCCGGGATGGGACAGGTGCTCTTCAACCCGGAGGACGCGAAGGGCTGGGACTGGGGAACGGCGTGGATGAACACGGGGACTCTCTTCGCGCGCTCGACGATGGTCAACACGCTGTCCACGAACCGCGGCTCGACCGGTACGCGCTTCGACCCGAACCGGCTGCTCGCCGGCCGCGATGCGTCGACAGCCGAGAAGGTCGTGGACATTCTCGCGGACCGGTTCAACGTCGGCGACGTCCCGCCCTCCGTCCGCCTCGCCTGGATCGAGTACATG
>DASRPJ010000319.1:0-21125 GCA_035646435.1 Thermoanaerobaculia bacterium
AAGAGCGACCAGAAGGAGCCATCGAGAGCGGACCTCGTAGTCGCCGGGACGCTCGAGCAGCGAGTCGGCGACGGTCGGAAGAAAGGCGAACAGAAGGGTGGAGGCGTCGAACAGGGTCGGCCGGGCCGAGACGCCGGCCGGGCGGATCGAAAAAGGAACCTCCAGGGTCCAGCGGAGCATCTCCGGGCCCGCCCCGAGACCGGCAAATACCGCCGCCGTCGCCCAGTAGGGGACGGATCCCGCGAGAAAGAGAATCGCCGCGGAGCGCCAGCGCCTCTCGACGCAGAGACCGATCAATGCAAAGAGAAGCACGTAGGCGGCGGTCTGCTTGAAGAGAATCGCCACCCCGATCAGAAGCCCGGCTCGCAGGATCTGGTCGCGGCTCAAGGCAGCGGCGATCGGGAGAGCGACGGCTGCCATGACGGTGGTCGGCCAGACCGCGTGCCCGTCCAGGCTGAAAAAAGTGGTTAGAAGAAAGGCGGACGCGAGCGCGCGCTCCGGCAGCGCGAACGACCGCGTGTGCCGGATCACGAAAAAATGAGCGACGAGCGGCCCGACGATGGCATAGGCGCGCACGACCCAGGTGGAGACCCCGAAAGCGATGAAGGCGAGCGCCAGGGTTCCTATCGTGCCCGGGCCGTGCTGAAACTTGATGTCGCGATAGAGGAGCATCCCGCGGGACCACAGATAGCCCGGGGTCGTCACTTCGGGCCAGGCCGTGACCCGGAGGGACAACGCGAGAACGAGGTGGACGCCGATCGCCGCGATCACCACGGGATCCGGCCGTGGGTACCTCATGTCCGTTCGGCGCGCCTTGAAGATCCCTCGGTCACTCACGGCCCCCGGGATGACCGCGCGCGTGCGGCGCGCCATGAAGATCCCTCGGTCACTCACGGCCCTCGGGATGACCGCGCGCGTGCGGCGCGCCATGAAGATCCCTCGGTCACTCACGGCCCTCGGGATGACCGCGCGCGTGCGGCGCGCGGTCACTTCACGGCGCCGACCGTGAACCCGGATATGAACCGGTCGAGGAACAGGTTGTAGACGATCGCGACGGGGACGCTCGCGAGCAGGCAGGCGGCCATGAGGGATCCCCAGTAGTAGACGTCCCCCCGGACGAGGTAGATCGGCAGGGCGACGCTGACGGTCTGCTGGGACGCCGAAGAGATGAATGTCAGGGCGTAAACGAACTCCTGGAGGACGAGCGTGAAGGAGAAGATCGCGACCGTCAGGATCCCGGAGTAGGAGATCGGGACGACGAGCCTGGCGAACGCGCCGAACCGGGAGAGGCCGTCGACCATGGCGGCGTCCTCGAGGTCGCGCGGAATCGACCGGAAGAAACCCATGAGGAGCCACGTCGAAAAGGGAACGGTGAACGTCGGGTAGACGACGACGAGCGCCCACACGGAGTCCTGGAGTCCGAGCGTGACGACGACCCGCGAGAGCGGGATGAAGAGGAGCGTCGGCGGAACCAGGTACATGAGGAACATCCCGATCCCCGCGCGCTCGCCCCACTTGCCTGTCAGCCGCGCGAGGCTGTAGGCCGCCGGGACCGCGAGAAGGAGCGTCAGAACGACCACGAGAGCGCCGACGAGCGCCGTGTTCGCGAGCCACCGCGCGTAGAGGGTCTCGGTGAAGAGGAGCTTCCAGTGCTCGAGGGTCGGCGCCGCGTTGAAGAGGAGCGGGTTGTGGTCGAGGTCGTACAGGTCCGACGTGCGCTTGAAGGACGTCACGAGCATCCAGTAGAACGGGAAGGAGAGGAACAGGGCGAACCCCGCCACGACGGCGAGGTGCGCGATCCGCAGGGCGAGCGAGCGCCGCGACCGCTTCACGTGACGATGCTCCGCCGCGCCACCCGGAGCATGGCGTAGGCGACGACCAGCAGAACCGGGAAGAGGAAGAGGGAGATCGCGGCGCCCGCCCCGAGGTCGCCCCCGAGGATCCCCGTGAGGAACGCGAGCGAGGGGAGGACCTGCGTCGTGTCGTAAGGGCCCCCGCGGGTCAGGATGTAAACGACTGTCATGTCGGTGAACGTGAAGATGACGCCGAAGAGGACGGCGACCGTCACGATCGGCCGGATCATCGGAAGCGTGATCTGGAAGTGCGTCCTCCAGAAGCCCGCGCCGTCGACTGCGGCGGCCTCCGGGATGTCTCTCGGGATCGACGTCAGGCCGGCGAGCAGGACGACCGTCGCGAAAGGCAGCATTCTCCAGGCGTGGACGAGCACCACCGAAGCGATCGCGAGAGCCGGCTCGCCCAGCCACATCGGAGGGCTCTCCACCAGGTGCAGACGCATCAGGAACCAGTTGAAGACGGAGTAGATCGAATCGAGGAGCCACTTCCAGCCGATCGAGCCCAGGGAGATCGGCGCGATCCACGGGAGAAGGATGAGGAAGCGGAGCAGCCCGCGCGTGCGGAAGGCTTCCCTCAAGGCGAGCGCGAGCGTCGTGGCCCCGGCGAGCACGAGGAGCTGCGAAAGGACCGTGAACAGGAAGGAATTGCGGAGCGCCGTCCGGAACGCCGGGGTCGCGAGGACGTCGGCGAAGTTGCGCAAGCCGACGAAGCGCATTTCGTCGCTCGCCACCTTGACGTCGCTGACGCTGTAGAGGATCGCGAGGAGAAAGGGAACTCCCACGAGGGCGGCGATGAAGAGGACCGCCGGAAACAGCATCGCCGCGCCCAGCCAGCCGGTGCGGAAGGGGCTCCTCATCCGGTTGCGCCCGCGCCGGATTCCCGCCGCTCGCCGCTCGCGGCATCGAAGAAGCGCACCCTCCCCTCCTCGACGACGAAGTCGAGGGTGTCGCCCACCCGCGGCGCCGCGACGTGCGACGCGAGCCGCGAGAAAGCGGTCCGACCCGCGAAGCGACCGCCGAGCTCCCCGTGGAGCAGCCGGTCCGCCCCGAGGTACTCGACGTTGTCGACCCGGAAGGGAGTCCGGAGGGCTCCGGGCGCCGCGGCGTCGGCCGGGCGGAAGTGTTCCGGGCGAAAGCCGATGGTCACGCGCCCGTCGTCGATCAGGTTCATCGGCGGCGAGCCGAGGAACGTGGCGACGAAAGTGTCCGCCGGATCGTCGTAGACCTCCGTCGGCGTTCCGGTCTGACGGACGCGCCCCTGGTCCATGACGACGACGCGGTTGCCGAGGGCCATGGCCTCGACCTGGTCGTGCGTGACGTACACGGTGGTCGTGCCGATCCTCCGCTGGAACTTCTTCAGCTCCTCTCGAGCGGTCGCGCGCAGCTTCGCATCGAGGTTCGACAGCGGCTCGTCGAGAAGGAAGAGCTTCGGCTCCCGGACGAGCGCGCGCGCCAGAGCCACCCGCTGCCTCTCCCCTCCCGAGAGCTCGCGGGGACGGCGGTCGAGGAGGCCTTCGATGCCGAAGATCGACGCCGCCCAGGCGACTTTCGCGGCGTGCTCCGAGCGGGGCACGCCCTGCGCCTTCAGCGGGAAGGCGATGTTCTTGTAGACGGTCAGGTGCGGATAAAGCGCGTAGCTCTGGAAGACCATCGCGATCCGGCGCTCCCGCGGCGTGAGCCCGTTCACGAGGACGCCGCCGATGCGGATCTCGCCGGACGTCGGTTCTTCGAGTCCCGCGATCATCCGGAGGACGGTCGTCTTTCCCGAACCGGAAGGCCCGAGGAGGACGAGAAACTCGCCGTCGCGGCTCTGGATGTCGACCCCGTCCACCGCCGGCCGCGCGGATCCGGGAAAGCGCTTGGTCAGCCCGCGCGTCTCGATGACCGGCATTCGGCTAGACGCGGATCAGGCCGGCCACTTCGCGAAGATCCGCCGAATCTCCTTTTCCGCCGCCCGGACCGCCTCCTCGGGCGTCGCGTCCTCGCGGGCGACGCGGGCGAACATCGTCGGCACGACGAAGGTGTTGAAGACCTCGTCGATGGCGGCCGTGGCGTACCCGGGATAGCCCACGTTCGTCGCCCATTCGAGGACGTTCTCGAGGACCCGATACTTGTCGGGAGGATCGGCTTTCGGATCCCGGGCGATGCGCGCCGCGAGGTCGGGGAGCGTCCCGGGAAAGCTCGGGAAGTTGTAGGACTCCCCCTCGCGAAAGACGTCGGAAAAACGATCGACCAGGTTGACCAAGAACTGCTGCGCCGCGTCGGGGTTCTCGGCGAACTTCCACACGACGTAACAGTTCATGAGGTGCTCGGCGGCGATCCGCCGCACCGGGCCTCGGAGCGCGGGGGTGAGGCCGATCTTCCGCGCCATCTCCGGGTTCTCCCGTTCCGCGGTGCGCGTCACCGAGATCGCGTTGCAGACGAACGAGGCCCGCCCGGCGAGGATCATCCGGTTGTTGGACGAAGGATCCCATGTGAAAACTTCGGGCGTCATCGCCTCCTTGTAGAGCGCCCGGACGTACTCGAGCGCCGCGATCGTCTCCTTCGAGTTGATGACGACGCGCCCGGCCTCGTCCTGCTCGGCGCCGCCGAACGACCAGAGCACGGCTCGCAGCGCCATGTTCGAGTCGATCTCCTGCGAGAGCCCGATTCCGACCGGGTTTCCGAAGCGCTCTTTGATCTGACGACCTCCCGCGCGGAGGTCGTCCCACGAGTCCGGACCGTTCGGGTATCCCACGCTCGCCCACAGGTCCGTCCGGTAGTTTCCGGGATCGGGGACGTAGGAGTCCGAGAAGGCGTAGTACTTCCCCGATCGCGGATTGAAGGTGGATTTGAGCGCGAGCGGGATCATCTTGCCGTGCTTCTTCTCGACGGCTTCCACGACGGCGCGATGATCGAGCACCTGCGCCTCGTAGGCGGCGGGCGGCGAGAGGAACAGGAAGAGGTCGTGTCCCTTTCGGGCCGCGACCTCCGCGGCTCCCCGCGCGGCCACCTCGGTGGAAGCCATGTGGTCCACCGTGACCTCCATCGCGTTCTTCTCGCCCCACTCCTTCGTGTAGACGCCGTCGAACCAACGGTCGTATGCCGGAATGAAGTGGCTCCACTGGAGGATCTTCAACTTCTTGCGCGCCGGGGCCGGCTGTTTTCCCTTCCGGCCGCACGCGAGCGAAGGAATCGCTCCCGCGGCGAGCGCCACGCCGGCGCCCCTCACGAAATCCCGACGCGAGAGCTTCCGCGACTTTCTCGCCGCCATTTCTCCTCGAGTGGATCGCTTCGTTTGCGCCCGCGCCGCGCCCGCTCGAACCGATTGGTGCGCGCGAGAGCGAAGCGGCGGAAGTCTATAATCCCCGGCGGATCGGACTTGTCTCCGGCCAAACGAGCGGAGGTTTCTTGGCGGCCCTCGAACCAGGCGAAGTGTTTCCGCAGATCGTGCTCGAGACCGAGTCCGGCGACCGTTTCGTTCCCCCGGGAACCGAAGCTCTGTACGGATTCTTCAAGACCACCTGCCAGACGTCGGAGCTCGCGTGGCCGCACTTCGATCGCATCCGGCGGATCGGAGAGGGAGGCCTGCCGGCGTTCGCCGTTTCGCAGGACGGCCGCGGGCAGACGCGCGAGTTCAACGTTCGCCTCGGAGTCGGGCTCGAAACGCTCTTCGACCCGGAGCCCTGGAAGGCGTCGGCGGCGCTCGGGCTCACGAACGTTCCGACGTTCTTCCTGGTCGGTTCTGACGGCAGGATCCGCGAGACCGTCGTCGGGTTCCAGAGGCCGAAGCTCGAAGGGCTCGCGCGCCGCGCGGGGAAGCTCGCGGGACGCCCTCCCGTGCGGCTGTTTCCGATCGGGGAGCACATCCCGCTGATCGTGCCCGGGTGAGAGTCGCGCAATGCGGGCTGGTAGCCGGCACGGACCCGATGGAACGCACGTGAAACGACCGGAAACGCTCGGTGAGCTCAAGGCCGCGGGCTATCGCCCCCGCGGCGTGAAGGACGAGCTGCGCGGGAACCTCCGCAAGGCGCTCGCCGAGGGCAAGAACCCTTTCGAAGGCATCCACGGCTACGAGCGAACCGTTCTCCCCTCGCTTCACAACGCGATCCTTTCTCGGCACGACTTCCTCCTGCTCGGCCTCCGGGGACAGGCGAAGACCCGGCTCCTGCGGCAGCTCGTCTCCCTTCTCGACCCGGAGATCCCCGCGATCGCCGGGAGCGACCTGAACGAAGAGCCTTTCGCGCCGATCACGAAGTACGGCCGCCGCATGGTCGCCGAGCGCGGGGACGCGACGCCGATCGCGTGGATCCCGCGGGAGGAGCGGTATCGCGAAAAGCTCGCGACTCCCGACGTCACGATCGCGGACCTGATCGGGGACGTCGACCCGATCAAGGCCGCGACGGAGCGCCGCAGCTACTCCGACGAAGAGGTGATCCACTTCGGGATCATCCCGCGAACGAACCGGGGGATCTTCGCGATCAACGAGCTGCCGGACCTCCAGCCCCGCATCCAGGTCGGTCTCCTGAACATCCTCGAGGAGAGGGACCTCCAGATCCGCGGGTTTCCGATCCGGATCCCCCTCGACATCCTGCTCGTTTTCTCGGCGAACCCCGAGGACTACACGAATCGCGGGAACATCATCACGCCCCTGAAGGACCGGATCTCGTCGCAGATCCTCACCCACTACCCGGATGACGTGAAGACGGCCGCTCGGATCACGGCGCAGGAGGCGTGGCTCGATCGCGAAGCGCGCCCCTCGATCGAGGTTCCCGAGTTCTTCCGCGAGCTCGTCGAGGAGATCGCGTTCGCCGCGCGGTCGAGCGAGTTCGTAGACCAGTCTTCCGGGGTCTCCGCCCGGATGCCCATCTCCGCGGTCGAGATCCTCGCGTCGAACCTCGAGCGCCGCGGCCTCGTGCATGGAGAGAACCACGTCTTTCCGCGGCTCTGCGACCTGCCCGCCTGCCTCCCCGCGATCACCGGCAAGGTGGAAATGGTCTACGAGGGTGAGCAGCAGGGGGCCGAGGTGATCGCGAAGAGACTGATCGCGACCGCGGTCAAAAAGCTCTTCGACGCGCGCTTCCCGCCGCCCGATTCGGGGCGAACGACCCAGCGGCGCCGGGTCGAGGAAGACGACACGGACGAGCTCTCGATGCCGCGCCGGGCCCGGTCGTCGCCGCCTCCGGAGAAGATCCACCCGCTGTACGAGCCGATCCTCGAGTGGTTCGCGGCCGGCAACAAGGTGACGATCTCCGACGACACGCCCTTCTCCGAGCACCTCGCTCTCCTCGAGTCCGTTCCCGGTCTGAAGAAGGCGGTCGAGGAGCACTTCGCTCCCGCGTCGCCGGAGGAGCTCGCCGTCGGGATGGAGCTCGTGCTCGAGGGGCTCACCCAGCACCTGAAGATCGCTCGGGAAGATCTGGATTCGCGCGTTTCGTACGGGGAGATGCTCAAGTTCAACCTCGTGCGGAGCCGCACGACTTGACGTCTCTTCGCGCGCGTTCGCGCGCCGGTGAAACTCTCGTCGGCTGTTTCCTCACCTGGCCCGTTCCCGGGATCGTCGAGCTCGCGGCGATCGCGGGCTTCGATTTCGTCGTGATCGACTCCGAGCACGGTTTTTTCACGATCGAGTCCGTGGCGGACCTGATCGTCGCCGCCGACGGCGCCGGAATTGCGGCCATCGTGCGGGCCCCCTCCGCCGACTCGGGAGAGGTGGGCCGGTACCTCGATGCCGGTGCGGCCGGCACGCTCCTTCCCCGCGTGGAAGGGGTCGCGGCCGTCCGCACCGCGATCTCCGCGCTGAAATTCGCTCCTCGCGGCTCGCGGGGGCTCGGCGGAGTCCGGGCGAACCGCTACGCGACAGTGCCCCTCGCGGACTTCGTCCGGCGGGCGAACGAGGAGACGCTCGTCGCCGTGCAAATCGAGCGGCAGGGAGCGCTCACGGACCTGCCGGCGATCGCCGACGACCCGGACGTGGACGTCCTCTTCGTCGGCCCGAACGACCTCTCCCAGGCTCTGGGCGTACCCGGGGTCACGAGTTCGCCGACATACCGCAAGGCGCTCGCGCAGGTCGCTTCCGAGGCGGCTCGCGCGGGAAAGTCGGCGGGGATCATGGTCGGCCGCCGGGAGGACATCCCGGATCTGTCCGCCCTGGGATATCGCTTCTTCACGACCAGCGACCGAGCGCTCGTCCTCGAGTCCGGCCGGCGGTGGCGCGAATCGGTCCGCCTCGATCCGGTTGAGACGCGCCGCCCGGGCGAATAGAGTTGACGCCGTGGCGGAATCACTCGACCTCACCGCCGAGCTCCTCTCCGCGCGGTTCCGGCGTTCCGTGGACCTGCTCCTCCGGGAGCGGATCCGGCGGCGGCAGGCGCTCTCGGACGAACGGGAGAGACGGCGCTCCGCGAAGCGTCTCAAGAACCTCCAGAAGATCGTCCGGAAGGCCCTCGCGGACTACCACCGTCTCTACGTCGAGCGCGCGGACCGCCCGTAGGCGCAGAAAAGCGCGGCCCGGCCGTAAAATGCCGCGGCGTGCGTTACCGCTACGGCGACTATCCCACTGACCTCCTCCGGCAGATCCTCACCTACCAGGAGCTGACGAAGCTCTTCCTCCAGCTCGTGCTGCAGACCGGAGGGGACGTCGAGGAAGCGCTCCAGTGGATGAAGTACCTCCAGGAGCGCGGCATGATCGACCCGTCGATCGACCTCGACGAGTTCCGCCGCGCCCTCGAGAAGAACGAAGTCGTCGAAGAGCGCGACGGAAAGCTCGCGCTCTCCGCCGCCGGGGAGCGACAGATCCGACGGGCTGCGCTCGAGGAGATCTTCACGTCCCTCTCCCGATCGGGACCCGGCTACCACGCGATCCCGCGCGCGGGCTCGGGCGGCGAGCTCCTGCCCGAGACCCGGCCGTACGAGTTCGGCGACAACCCCACCTCGATCGACGGCGTGCGGACGATCGGGAACGCCGTCCGCCGCGACGCCGACGACATCGCCCTGAAGCCGGAGGATTTCGAGGTCCACGAGGAGGAGCACCTGACGTCCTGCGCGACCGTGCTCGCGATCGACGTCTCCCACTCGATGATCCTCTACGGCGAGGACCGGTTCACGCCGGCGAAGAAGGTGGCCCTCGCGCTGGTCGAGCTCATCCAGTCGAAGTATCCGAAGGACTCGATCGAGGTCCTCCTCTTCGGCGACGACGCGCGCCGCGTCCCGATCTCCGAGATCTCCAAGACGCAGGTCGGACCGTTCCACACCAACACGAAAGCGGGGCTCGCTCTCGCCCGGAAGCTGCTCGTCCACCGGAAGAACCCGAACAAGCAGGTCTTTCTCATCACCGACGGCAAGCCTTCCGCGATCTGGGAGCGCGGCCGCCTCTACAAGAACCCCTTCGGGCTGGACCTGAAGATCGTCAACCGCACCCTCGAAGAGGCGGACGCCTGCCGGCGGGACGGCATCACGATCACGACGTTCATGATCGCGACCGACTCCTACCTCGTCGCCTTCGTCGACAAGCTCACCAAGGTCAACCGGGGCCGCGCGTACTACGCCTCCCCTTACAACCTCGGCGAGTTCCTCTTCACCGACTACATCCGGAACCGCAAGAAGTTCCTCCATTGAGCGCGACCGCGTGGACGCTCGCGGGCGCCGCGCTGCTCGTCCTGGCGGTCTTCGCCCTTCCGCGGCTCTTTCTCTCCCGCGCCCAGGACAAGCTGGCGAAGGCGACGATTGCGCGCGACGGCGCGGCGTTGAAGCTCCTGACGCGAGCCGAGCTCGTCGTCGGCCGGTTCCGTCGGATTCCCGGGCTTCTCGCCTGGCGCGACGACGTCCTCGCCTTCCAGGGCATCTTCGGCAGCGAGAGGAACATACCGCCCGCGCGGATCGAGAAGATCGTCACCGCCAATCGCCTCGCGAACGGACGCCTGCTCGTGAGGCTGGAAGTCCTCCGGCTGACCGCGACCGACGGCGAGGAGATCGAGTTCGTTCTCGAGCGGAACACCGTCGACGCGTGGCGCCGGCTGCTCGGCGAATGGGCCGGACGGGAGCGCGCGGCCGCCCTGGACCTCGTCACGCCCGGGCGTTCGAAGCCCTGACCGGTTAGAATCGACTCTCCCGTGAACACCCGGTCCCCGTTCCTGGTCGGTTTCCTCCTGCTGGCGGCGGCGGCACCCGCGGTCGCGGCTCCCACGAAAGCCAGGAAACAGCCGCGCGTCCGGATCACCCGCGCCGAGCCGAAACCGCTGCCGGCGCTCGGCCAGGATCCCGCGCTCAGCCGAGGTGCCGGGGGCGGATACCCGGCGGTCTCGCTCGGCGAGCCCGTCCGGCGCTACACGGGGGAACCGATCTCGCTCGATCTGAAGGACGCCGACATCCGCGACGTTCTGCTGACGTTCTCGCGGCTCGCGCGGCTGAACATGGTGATCGACCCGGACGTGAAAGGCTCGGTCACGGTTCGACTGGAAGACGTGCCGTGGGATCAGGCGCTCGAGGTGATCCTGAAGGTCAACGGCCTCGGCTACGTGCTCGAGGGAAACATCGTGAGAGTGGGAGCGCCTCCCCGCCTGTAGCACCGGTTATCATCGAAACGAATTGCCCCTGCTGTGGGGTAGTTGAATTGGTACAACGTCCGGCTGTTAACCGGAAGGTTGAAGGTTCGATTCCTTCCCCCACAGCCAGCTCGTCCTTCAGCGATCCGTCTCTGCTTCACTCCCGGCCTTGACCGTTCGGAATCCGGGCAGAAAAGGGACGACGCGCTCCCGAAGCCCCGCCGGGAGCCGGGCGAGTGCCTCGAGAATCTCCGCCGGTCGGTAACGCATCGAGAAGTGCGTGAGCACGATCGCCTCGTTCCGGAAGAGGGAGGCGCGCTCCGCGATGTCGTCCAAGTGGATGTGCTCGTACTCTCGCGCGCGGTGCTGGTCGTCCCTTCCCAGGAACGAGCACTCGATGAGCAGCACGCGCGCGCCGAAGAGCTCGGGCGCCGCGTCGAAGATTCCGACGCCGCAGTCGCCCGGGTACGCGAGGAGCGGCGTCTCCTCGACGCGCGTGACGTCGGTGCCGCCCGCCCGCAGCGCCGCGATCTCCTCTCCCCCGCGCCCCACGAGATCCTCCGCCAGCTTCCGCCGGACCTCCGAAAACAGGTACCCCACGGTCGGGACGCGGTGGCGGCCCGGCAGGAACCGGAGCGAGAGGTCGTTGCGGAGGAGGACCGTCTCGCCCGGCACGGCCGGCGTCACGTGCACGCCGTAGTCGACGTTCTCGAGCCGGTGGGATATCGCGAGCCACGCCTCGAGATCCGGGACCGCCTCCTCGGGCGCGAACACGCGCGCGGGGGGCATCCGGGCGAGGCGCCGCCGGGAGGAGTGATGGGCGAGCCCCGCGGCGTGGTCGAGGTGCCCGTGCGTGAGACAGATCGTGGAGTACGAGACGACGTCGTCGGGGGCGCGCCCGAACTCGAGGAGACAGCGGAAAGCCGGGAGCTTGTAGAACGACTCGTGCCCGGCGATCGAGACCCCCTCGATCTCGAGCCCGCCCGCCACGATCCGGACGCGCCCGCGGCCACTCGGATAGTCGCCCGCCACGGCGGCGCAGATTACCCTACGGCGCGATGAAGACCGCGCTCTTCGACTACGACCTCCCGGGGGACCGGATCGCGCAGGAGCCCCGGCCGCGCGGATCCGGGCGTCTCCTTCACCTCGACCGCCAGACGGGCGCCGTCGAGCACCGGCTCTTCTCGGAGCTGCCGGAGATCCTGCGGCCGGGAGACCTCCTCGTGCGCAACGACGTGCGGGTGCGGCCCGCGCGCCTCTACGGCCGCGACCCTCAGGACCGGATCGTGGAGATCTTCCTTCTGAGCTCGATCGACCCCGAGCGGAGGCGCTGGCGCGCGCTCGCGAAGCCCGGCCGGCGCGCGAAAGCGGGAGCGCCGATCCGGTTCGACCCGGACCTCGCGGCGGAAGTCGTCGGCGTCGACGAGGAATCCCGCCGGATCGTCGAATTCGATCGGCCCGTCACGGAGGGCGTCCTCGAGCGGCTCGGTCACGTCCCGCTCCCTCCGTACATCCGGCGGCCGCCGGACGTAGCCGACCGGGCCGAGGACCGCGAGGGATACCAGACCGTCTACGCCCGCGAGGCCCTGGCCGTGGCGGCGCCGACGGCGGGGCTCCACTTCACCGAGGAGACCTTCACGAAACTGCGCGAGCGGGGCGTCGAGGTCGCCGACCTGACGCTCGCCGTGGGGGCGGGGACGTTCAAGCCGGTCACCGCGGAGGACACGTCGGAGCACCGTCTCGAAACCGAGGAGGTCCGGCTTCCGGCCGACACGATCGAGAGGATCGTCCGGGCGCGTACCGAAGGGCGCCGAATCGTGGCGGTCGGGACGACCGTCACGCGAGCGCTCGAGGCGTGGTCCCTCCGGGATCCGGGCCGCTCCGCCGGCGCGCGATTCGAGACCGATCTCTTCATCACGCCGGGGTTCCGG
Organism: Thermoanaerobaculia bacterium; assembly: GCA_035646435.1. Lineage (GTDB taxonomy): Bacteria > Acidobacteriota > Thermoanaerobaculia > UBA5066 > Gp7-AA6 > Gp7-AA6. The sequence continues at coordinate 12,307 of DASRPJ010000319.1, forward strand.
TTCCGCGTGGTCGATGCCCTCCTGACGAACTTCCACCTCCCGCGCTCCACGCTGCTGATGCTCGTCTCCGCCTTCGCCGGCAGGGAGAAGGTGCTGGCCGCGTACGAGGAGGCGGTCCGGGAGGCGTACCTCTTCTACTCGTACGGGGATGCCATGCTCATCGGCTGATCTCGGGCGGGGGATTAAAAAATTAAGGCTGGCGATGGCGCCAGCCTTATTCTATTCGGACACCTGCCGGGCTCGATCAGTATGCCTCGAGATATTTATCCACCTCCCAGGGCTGCACCCGGGAGATGTACTCGGCCCACTCGCCGCGCTTGGCTTCCATGAAGTGCTTGAGGATGTGGTCGCCGAGCGAGTCCTTCACGACGTCGTCCTTCCAGAGGTTGTCGAGCGCCTCGGACAGGTTCGCCGGAAGCTGCTCGATCCGGAGCCGGCGCTTCTCGCGCTCGCTCATCTTGAAGACGTTGCGGTCGACGGGCTCGCCCGGATCCATCCGGTTCTTCACGCCGTCGAGTCCCGACGCGAGCATCACGGAAAAAGCCAGATACGGGTTGCAGGAGGGATCCGGCATCCGGACCTCGATCCGGGTTCCCATGCCGCGCCGCGCGGGGACGCGGACGAGCGGAGAGCGGTTGCGCATCGACCACGCGACGTTCACGGGGGCCTCGTAGCCGGGCACGAGCCTCTTGTACGAGTTGACGAGCGGGTTCGTGACCGCGACGAAGGCCTTCGCGTGCCGGAGGATGCCGCCCGTGTAGTGAAGCGCGGTCTTCGAGAGCTGGTGCTTCGCTTTCGGGTCGTAGAAGACGTTGTTCCCCTTCTTGTCCAGGAACGACTGGTGGACGTGCATCCCCGATCCGTTCACGCCGAAGATCGGCTTCGGCATGAAGGTCGCGTGCAGGCCGTGGTCGAGCGCGACCTTCTTCACGACGAAGCGGAAGGTGGAGACCCTGTCCGCGGTCGTGATCGCGTCGGCGTACTTGAAGTCGATCTCGTGCTGGCCGGGCGCGACCTCGTGGTGCGCCGCCTCGACCTCGAAATTCATCTGCTCGAGGGCGAGGACGATGTCGCGCCGCGCCTCTTCGCCCCGGTCGACGGGCGTCAGGTCGAAGTACGCGCCCTGGTCGTGCGTGTCGACGATCGGGTCGCCGTTGGCGTCCCGGCGGAAGAGGAAGAACTCGGCCTCCGGACCGGTGACGAGCGTGTAACCGAGCGCCGAAGCCTTGTCCATCTGCTTCTTCAGGGTCTGGCGGGGACAGCCGGCGAACGGGGAACCCTCCGGGTTGTAGACGTCGCAGATCAGGCGCGCGACCTTGTTCCCGCCGTTGTGCGCCCAGGGGTAGATCGCGAACGAATCGAGGTCCGGAATCAGGTTCATGTCCGATTCCTCGATCCGCGTGAAACCCTCGATCGAGGAGCCGTCGAACTGGATCTCGCCGTCCAGGGCTTTTTCGAACTGCGACCGGGGAATCTCGACGTTCTTGATCACCCCGAAAATGTCGGTGAACTGGAGCCGGAGAAACCGCACGTTCTCCGCGTCGCACACCTTCAGGATCTCGGACTTCGTCAGACCCGGCCCAGCCGCGTCGAACTTCAAAATCTTCGCCTTCGGCAAACCGTCCTCCTTTTTTTGCTGAATTTGCAGGATTCTACGATCATTTTGGCAAAAAGCAACCGATTTGTGGCCCTCTGAGCGGAAAAATCTACCGCTTCTGCACATTCGGGTGTGCAATCGGTCACCCGGCCGACGCGGGTAGAATTCGAGCCATGGAAGCGCGCGCGGGCCGGTGGCCGTCCCGGCAGGAGGCCGAGGAGCTGCTCTTCGAGTTCACCAAGGGGGACGCGCTCCGGCGACACGGACGGGCGGTCGAGGAGGCGATGCGCGCGTACGCGGGCTGGTTCGGGGTGACCGATGAGGCGCAGGTCGAACGGTGGGGGGTCGTCGGGTTGCTGCACGACTTCGACTACGAGCAGAACCCCACCGAGGACCGCCACCTCCACGTCGGCGGCCGCATCCTCCGGGAGCGCGGCTACGACGAGGAGATGGTCCGCACGATCGAATCCCATGCCAACTACATGAACGTGCCGCGGGACACGCCGATGAAGAAGGCCATTTTCGCGTGCGACGAGCTCGTCGGGTTCATCGGCGCCTGCGTCAAGGTGCGCCCCTCGAAGACGATCGCCGACCTGCCCCCTTCTTCGGTGCTGAAGCGCCTGAAGGACAAGGCGTTCGCCCGCGCGGTGAACCGGGACGACGTCCAGAACGGCGCGGCCGGGCTCCCCCGCCCGCTCGAGGAGCACGTGGTCTTCACGATCGAGGCGCTGAAGCGAATCGCGCCCGAAATCGGAATGGGGTCTGATCCCGCAGGGGTCAGATCCCTCCCTGAAGAGTGAGAGCCGTTCTCTTGGTAGGATTGGAGTTGGTCTCGTTCCGAGGTTGAAAAGCCGCCGAAAAGGAACCTTATGTCGACCGAAGTCATCTCCCCCCGGACGATCCGCGCCCGCAAGATCCTGAAGGACCTCTCCCGCGAGGAGCTTCGCGACCTCGCGCGGCCGGGCGAAAAGACGAGCGAGTACGGGTCCCCCGTCTACGCGACCCGCGTCAAGAACCGATCGGCCAAGAACACTTACGTCGTCGCCAACGGCGCGCCCATCGGCGTGATGCAGCAGCCGATCGAGCGGGAGAAGGCGGAAGACGCCATCCGGCAGGTGCAGGAGAAGCTCTCGGAAATGGAGCTCATCCAGGTCGACCGGCGAATGGGGATGAGCGCAGAAGTCCCGATTCACTGCCGGCTTTACGTGCCGCGCGAGTACGCCCGGATCGCGTACATGTGGAACAGCATGCTCTTCCCGTCCGACTCGTCGAAGGAGCCCGACTTCCTCTCCGTGTACGTGCCGGACTGGCCGGAGCGTCTCATCTTCCTCGACGTCGATCAGGGCTACACGTACATCCTCGGCACCGACTACCCGGGCGAGGCGAAGAAATCCATGCTCCGCCAGGCGATGTACTGGATCAAGCGGCGCGGCGGCCTCGGGTTGCACGCCGGTTCGAAGGTCCTGCGGGTCATCGGGCCGGACGCCGAGCTCCGGGACGTCGGCTTCCTCCTCTTCGGCCTTTCGGGCACAGGCAAGACGACGCTCACGCTGCACGACCACGGCCTCGAGGAGCCGGAGCGCGCGATCATCAAGCAGGACGACGTCGTGCTCATGACGGCCGACGGGCGCGCGTTCGGGACCGAGGACGGCTTTTACATCAAGACGGAGGGGCTCGAGCCCTCGCAGAAGGTGCTCTGGGGCGCGGCGACGCACGAGACCGCCGTGTACGAGAACATCAAGCTCGACGACCGGGGCAAGGTCGACTTTCTCGACACCTCGATCACGTCGAACGGTCGCGGCGTCGTCCTGCGCAAGTTCATCCGGGGCACGGGCGAAGGCGTCGACCTCGAAAAGGCGAACAAAATCGTCTTCATCACCCGGCGAAACGACGTCGTGCCCGTCTGCGCGCGGCTGACCGACGAGCAGGCGGCGGCGTACTTCATGCTCGGAGAGTCGATCGAGACGTCGGCCGGGGACCCGACGAAGGCCGGCCAGGCGAAGCGCGAGGTGGGAACGAACCCGTTCATCGTCGGACCGGAGGCGGAGGAAGGCAACCGCCTCCTCGCGATCCTGCGCGCCAACCCGGACATGCAGGCGTACATCCTGAACACCGGGTCCATCGGGGCGAACGACGGATCGCCCGGCGAGAAGGTCTCGATCCGGGTCTCGACGGAAATCATGAAGCAGATCGCGAAAGAGGGGATCGAGTGGGAGAAGGACCCGGACTGGGGCTACGAGGTCCCGAAGTCGGTCCCCGGGCTCGACCTCGCAAAGTACGATCCCCGCACCTACTACTCGCCCGAGAAGTATCGCGAGCTCGTCGACCGGCTCCGCGTCGAGCGGCGCGGCTGGCTCGCGCAGTTCCCCGGCCTCGACCCGGCGATTCCGCGCGCGGTCGAGGCATAAGAGGCGGCGGCAGGCGGCGGATCGCGAGATGGTCGAGGTCAAAGGCTTCAAGGAAGGGCTCGAGGACGTCGTCGCCGCTGACTCCTCCATCTGTTACATCGACGGGGACCGGGGCGTCCTCTCCTATCGCGGGATCGACATCCACGAGCTCGCCGAGAAGTCCACCTTCGAAGAGGTGTGCTTCCTTCTGTGGGAGGGGAGGCTTCCGCGCCGCGAGGAGCTCGACGAGACGCGCCGGGTGATTGGGCAGGAGCGCACGCTGCCTCCGGAGATGCTCGAGCTCCTCTCCTCGCTCGTCCCGCACCTGACCCCGATGGACGCCCTCCGGACGATGGTCTCCGCCCTCGCCGAGACCGACCCGGACGTCCGTGACATGAGCCCGGCGGCGAACCATCGCAAGTCGGTGCGGCTGACCGGTCAGATCTCGACGATCGTCGCCGCGCACCACCGGATTCGCGAGGGTCAGCCGCTCGTCGATCCGGACCTGTCGCTCGGGCACGCCGAGGATTTCCTCCGGATGCTGAACGGCGCGAAGCCCACGGCCGAAGCCGTGCGCGCCTTCGACATGGCTCTCGTCCTCCACGCCGACCACGAGCTGAACGCCTCCACGTTCGCGGCGCGCGTGACCGCGGCGACGCTCGCCGACATGCACTCCGCGATCACGTCCGCCATCGCGACGTTGAAGGGACCGCTCCACGGCGGCGCGAACGAAGCGGTCATCCGCATGCTTCTCGAGATCGGTTCACTGGAGCGGGTCGACGACTACATCCACTCCAAGCTCGCCGCCAAGGAAAAGATCATGGGGTTCGGCCATCGCGTGTACCACACGGAGGACCCCCGCGCGACGCACCTCCGGGCGATGTCGAAGGCGCTCGCCGAGTCTTCGGGCGAAACGCGCTGGTACGACATGTCCCGGCGCATCGAGAAGATCATCAACGAGGAGAAGAAGCTCAACTCGAACGTGGACTTCTACTCCGCGTCCGTCTACTACATGCTCGGGATCCCGCCCGACCTCTTCACGCCGATCTTCGCGGTGTCACGCGTCGCCGGCTGGACGGCCCACGTCCTCGAGCAGTACGAGAACAACCGGCTGATCCGGCCGCGCGCCGAGTACATCGGCCCGGAGTACCCGCAAGCGTACGTGGCGGTCGAGGGGCGGTAGTTTGACATCTTGATGCCTCGGCGATAGCATCATGACGTGCGAACCACACTCACGCTCGACGAGGACATTGTCGCGAAGCTCCGATCCGAGACGCGAAAGACCGGCAAGCCCTTCAAGCAGGTCGTCAACGAAACGCTGCGAGAAGGATTCCTCGCCAGGCGGAAGAACGAGGATCTACCCCCGTTCAGGGTAAAGGCTCGCCCCCTCGGGCTACGTCCCGGACTCAACTACGACAAAATCAGCGAGCTGATCGAGGAGGCGGAGGGGCCTCTGCACAGGTGATCCTGATCGACGCGAACCTCCTCCTCTACGCCTACAACCCTTCCTCCGAACATCACCCGGCGGCTCGCGACTGGCTCGAGGCGGTGATATCCCGAGAACAGCGAATCGGTCTCTCGTGGATCGTAGTCCTCGCGTTTCTCCGCCTGGCGACGACCCCGCGGATCTTCCCGGAACCATTGACGATGAGCGAGGCGATCTCGATCGTATCGAGCTGGCTGGCGAGACCCAACGTGGTGCTCCTCTATCCAACCGAGCGGCATTGGGAGGTTCTGAGCTCACTTCTCGCGGTTACGCGCACACGCGGACGGGACGTCACCGACGCTCATCTCGCAGCTCTATCCATGGAGCATGGCGCGACCTTCTGCACGAGCGACCGCGATTTCGCCCGGTTCCCCGGGTTGGAAACGCTCGATCCGCTCGAGAGCTGAACGGCCGGGCCGCCCTTAGGGAAACTCGAACCGGGGCGGGTTCAGAACGAAATCTTGAGAGCCGCTCGTACGACGCGACGACCCTCTGTCTTAACAACAATCGCTTCAAGGTGACAGCGGAGTGGCGATCCTTGGACGCCGCTGGTATTGGATCGGCGGCTATGCTGACGAACGACTCCGGCTACTTTTCGTTCTTCGACGCGAGCAACGTCGAGATTCTCGTCAAGACGCTGAATGGATGCGGCCTGAACAGCCGGTACTGGGTCTTCGGAGCGGGATTGACGGACGTCGAGGTTACGCTGCGAGTCACTGACACCTACAGTGGAGTCGTCAAGACGTATGACAACAGCCGCGGCACGGCGTTCCAACCAATCCAGGACACGTCAGCCTTTGCCACGTGTCCGTGACACGCCTTCGAATTCGTTTATGGAGGAGGAAGCCGACCATCCTGCACATGGCTCGCAGGAAACTAACGGCCGCGCGCGTCCCTGCTAAGGATGCTTCCGCGGGGCCGCCCGCATTCCTGCGGCGCTTTTCTGGAGTGCTCGGACGAGTACGCTGCTCGGGTCTTCGCTCAGGCGTCGACGCGGCCGGACGGGGCGATCGAGCTTCGCTCGACTTCCGCCAGCAACTCCATCAGCCCGCCGATGTCCACCGGCTTCACGAGGTGGTGGTCGAAGCCGGCCTCGCCGGAGCGAAGCCGGTCCGACGCTTCGCCCCAGCCGGTCACGGCGATCAGCACCGTCCGCTCGGCCCAGGGCTGGCGCCGGATCGTCCGGGCGACCTCGTAGCCGTCCATCTTGGGCATCCCGATGTCGAGGAGGACGACGTCCGGGCGGAAGCGATCGGCGGCTCCGAGCGCCTCGACTCCGTCGTGCGCGGTGCGGACTTCGTTACCGGTCATTTCGAGGAGGATGGCCAGACCAGCCGCCGAGTCCGCGTTGTCGTCGACGACGAGGACACGCAGCGAGGAGGAGAAGTCGAGAACGCTCGGCCGCCTGCCGCCCCGCGCCGTCTCCATGGAGACGCGCCCAATCGCGGGAAGCCGCACGACGAACTCGCTGCCGGTCCCCGACCCTTCGCTTCGCGCCTCGACCGTTCCACCGTGGAGCTCGACCAGCCTGCGCGCGAGCGTCAAGCCGACCCCGAGGCCCCCCTGCGAACGGTCGATCGAACGGTCCGCCTGCGTGAACATCTCGAAGATGCGGGAGAGCATCTCCTGTGGAATCCCGATGCCCGAATCGCTCACGCGGATGACGGCGTCGTCGCCCTGTCGCTCCGCGGCGAGCCGGATGCGGCCGCCGCGCTCGGTGTACTTGGCGGCGTTGTTCAAGAGGTTCGAGACGACCTGAGCGAGGCGAGTGGGATCGGCTTCGAGGTGGATGTCCTCGGAGGGAAGGGCCGCCTCGAAGTCGTGGCCGCAGGCGTCGAGAAGCGGCCGGCTCGTCTCGATCGCTCCCTGGAGAACGTCCCGGAGCTCGACCCTTTCCTTGCGCAGCTCGAGCTTGTTGGACGCGATCCGGCCGATGTCGAGGAGATCGTCGATCAGGCGCGTCATCTGACTCACCTGGCGGTCGATCACCTCGAGCGCCCACTGCGCCTCCGGAACGTCGGGCGTCCGGGCGTGGAGGATCTCCGCGGCGCTCCGGATGGGCGCAAGCGGATTCCGGAGCTCGTGGGCGAGCGTCGCCAGAAATTCGTTCTTGGACCGGTCCGCGTCCTTCAGGATGTCTTCGACGCGCTTGCGGTCGCTGATGTCGACGAGCACGTTGACCGCGCCGAGCAGCTTGCCCCGGTTGTCGCGGATGGGGTTTGCGTGGGCGAGCGCGGTCAGGCGCTCTCCGTCGGGCCGCTCGATGACGATCTCGTGGCCGTTGTACTCGCGGTCCGTCGTGAGCGCCTTCGCCATCCAGCACTCGTCGTGGGCGATCGGGTCTCCGTCGGTGGAGAAAAGCTTGAAAGAGCCGCAAAAGCGGTCGACGGGGTCGTTCAGCTTCGGGCTGCGCCCCCAGAGCTTCGTCGCGTGCTGATTGAAATAGGTGATGAGCCCGTCGGAATCGCACGTGTAGGCCCCTGCGGGGAGCTTTTCGAGCAGCTGTCGGAACTGCGACTCCCCCTTGTGGAGGGACTTGTGGAGGGCGAGCCCGGTCCTCGCCTTTGCGGCGACCACTTCGCCGGATGCTCTCTGCATGTTTGGAAACCCCTTGAATGCGTAACTTACCGAAGAAGTCGTCTCCCCTCGGGGGAAGCGCGACCTCATCGGGGCGTTGTCGTTAGTCGCCCGCCTTCATGCACGAATCGAGCCGCGACGGCCTCAACTGCTACGCCAGGTCTTTGCGCATCGGAACGAAGTCGATGGTGACGGCCTCGCCCAGCCGGTGCTCGGTGCGGTCGCGCCCGACGTACCCCAGCGCCCGATAGAAGCGCTCCCCCGGGAGAGTCGCGAGGAGCTCGGCCGACCGAAAGCCGTGCTCCCGGGCCTCCGCTTCGCAGCGCTCGAGGATCGCGCGCCCGATCCCGCGGCGGGCCCAGGCGGGATGAACGAAGAGCGCCCGGATCCGGGCGGAATCGTGCCCGGGGTCGAGGAGGTCGGAGCGTCTGCCCGGCTGCGCGTCGCCTCCGAAGAGCGTCTTTCGGCGGCTCCAGCCTCCGCATCCCACGATCTCGCCGTCGCTCTCCGCGACGAAATACGTGCCGTCACGGATGAGCTCGCTGTCCACTCCAAACGCCCCCCCGAGCGCGGCCTCGATCTGGGCGGCGGAGTAATCCCCGCGGGAGAGGCCTCTCGCGGATTCCGCGATCACCTCCTCGAGCCGCGAACGATCCTCCAGCGTCGCTCTGCGTAGAGAGAAACTCACGCGATCCACTTCCGAACCTGCTCATCGGTCGCGTTGCCGCCCGTCAGGACGGTCGCGACGAGTTGCTCGCCGAACCGCTCGCTG
>DASRPJ010000320.1:0-2427 GCA_035646435.1 Thermoanaerobaculia bacterium
GGGCGCGCGCCGTCCATCTGCTGCCGCGCGAGGTTCAGTACTACGCCGAATCGCCGGCGGTGACCGGCCGCCTTTCGGGAGCGGCGCGGGACGCCTACGCTTTCCTGCAGCGGTTCCGTTTCGGCGCGGGCGAGCCGCTGCCCCCGGCGGACCGCAACCTCTCCGAGGGAGAGTACGCGGGGCTTCTCTTCTCGGGGGCGATGCGTCTGCTCGGAGTCACCGAGGGTTCCGGGAAGTTCCTTTCGCGGCAGGGCTCGAACGTCTGGGCCCGAACCCCGGAAGGCCGCGTCGGCCTGCCGGTCGATCCGGATCTCCCGCTCGCTCGCCGCAACGGGGATCGCTGGTTCGTTGCTTCCTCTCTCTCCCTGCGCGCCGGAGACCGGCTCCGCTGGTGGAAGCGGGGGAACCAGATCCTCGCCGTGTGGGTCGAGGTCGACGCCGCGGGGCCGTCGTACGAGCGGGAGTCGTCGTGGACCGAGTGGGTTCGCCGGGTGTCGGGGCGCGAGCTCGCGCGCCGGATGGCGGCCCGCGTCGAAGGGACCGAGGTTCGCGACCTCGTCGTCACGAAGAGGAGCTCCTCCGGGCGGGTGACCGAGATGCGCGCCGTCACCGACGCCGCAGAGGTCACGCTGAAGGGATTCGACGTCCGGCAGGCGCTCGAGATCCCGGAGATGCTCTTCTCTTTCTCGCGGACGAAAGGCCCGCAGGGCGAGATCGAGTTCGTTTTCCTGGGCCGGGGCTGGGGACACGGGGTCGGTCTCTGTCAGAACGGGGCCTACGGAATGGCTCTTTCGGGTGAGACCTACGATCGCATTCTCCGGCACTATTACCGGGGCGTCGACATCGTCCCGTTCGTCGGAGTGCAGGCCGCCCCGCCCTCCGGCCGTTAGAAGCCCGAACCGGATAGAATTTCCTCGATGAGCGCCGTACTCACCTCGGAACAGCTTGCGATCCGACAGGCCGCGCGCGAGTTCGCGGACGCGGAGATCCGCCCCCACGTCATGGAGTGGGACGAGGCGCAGCACTTTCCCCTCGACGTGTTCCGCAAGCTCGCCGAGCTCGGCTTCCTCGGCACGATCTTTCCGGAAAAGTACGGTGGCGCCGGCCTTTCGTACATGGACTACATCGGCGTCATCGAGGAGATCGCCGCCGTCGACGGGTCCGTCGCCCTCTCGCTCGCGGCTCACACGTCGCTCGGCACGAATCACATCTTCACGGCCGGAACGGAAGCGCAGCGGCAGAAGTACGTCTCGAAGCTCGCGAGCGGCGAGTGGCTCGCCGCGTGGGGCCTGACCGAGGCGGAGGCCGGCTCGGACTCCGGCGGCACCCGATCGACGGCCGTGCAGGACGGAGGCGAGTGGGTCCTGAACGGATCGAAGAACTTCACGACGAACGCCTCGGTCGCCCAGGTCGCCGTGCTCATGGCCGTCACGGACAAGTCCGCCGGGCGTCACGGGATCTCGGCGTTCATCGTCGAGCTCGACAACCCCGGCATCCGCGTCGGCAAGAAGGAAAACAAGCTCGGCATGCGCGCTTCGGACACGTGCACCCTCGTCATGGAGGACTGCCGCGTTCCTTCCGAGAACCTTCTCGGGTCCGCTGGAAACGGTTTCATCGATTCGATGAAAATCTTGGACGGCGGACGGATCTCGATCGCCGCGCTCGCGGTCGGCATGGCGCGCGGCGCCTGGGAGGCGTCGATCAAGTACGCGAAGCAGCGGCGGCAGTTCGGGCGCGCGATCGCGGAATTCCAGGCGATTCAGTTCTACATCGCGGAGATGGCGACGGAGATCGACGCGGCCCGGCTGCTCACGGAGCGCGCGGCGCACGCCCGCGACCAGGGGCAGGGCACGACCCGCATGTCGGCGCAGGCAAAGCTCTACGCGAGCGAGATCGCCGTCCGCGCGGCGGATCGGGCCGTGCAGATCCACGGCGGCTACGGGTTCATCAAGGACTTCCCGGTCGAGAAGTTCTATCGCGACGTGAAGCTCTGCACGATCGGCGAAGGAACGAGCGAAATCCAGAAACTCGTGATCGCGCGGAGCCTGTTGTCGGAAGAGGCATGAGCCCGTCCCCGGCTCCGGGGACGGCGGCGCTCTACGAAGGGGTCGTCGCGGGCGACACCCGCCGGATCGGTCAGGCAATCTCGGCCGCCGAGTCGGGAGCGGGCGTGCCCGAGCTCCTCCACCTCCTGTTTCCGCGGACGGGCCGGGCGCGCGTGCTCGGACTCACGGGGCCGCCGGGCGCCGGGAAGTCCACTCTCGCACTGAAGGTCGCGCAGGAATACAGGCGGCGCGGGTCCACGGTCGGCATCGTCGCGGTGGACCCGTCCTCGCCGTTCACGGGAGGCGCGATCCTCGGCGACCGCATTCGCATGGGCGAGATCTACACGGATCCGGGGGTCTTCATCCGCTCGATGGCGACGCG
>DASRPJ010000321.1:0-10295 GCA_035646435.1 Thermoanaerobaculia bacterium
CGGCCGGCGGGGCGCGGAGGTGACGCAGGCGACGGTGTCGCGCGACGTGAAGCGTCTCGGTCTCGTGAAAGTGGCCGACCGCGAAGGCGCGTACCGCTACGCGATCTCCAACGGCACGTCTCCCGGCACTCCGTCGTCCGAGGAGAACCTCCGCAACGCGTTCCGCGAGTTCGTCACGGCGGTGGACGCCGGCGAGGCGTTTTTCCTCGTCAAGACCCTGCCCGGGCGCGCGAACGCGGTCGGCATCGCGATCGACGAGGCGCGCCGGCCCGAGCTCGCCGGCACGATAGCGGGAGACGACACGATCCTCGTCCTCGTTCGAAAGGCGCGCGATCGGGAACGCGCGCGGGGAGAGCTCGCGAAGCTCCTCGGTTAGTCGGGACCGGTCCGCGGGGGATCTCCCGACTCCGCCTGGACGACCGCCGCGACGACGACGAGAAGCCACGCCCAGGCCTGCAACCGAGATCCCTAAAACGGATAGCCGATCGAGAAGAAGAACTGGCCCTTTTCCTTCCGCGAGCCGGCCGGGATCGTTTCGACGACGTTGCCCGCCTCGTCCAGCACCTTCAAGCTGAAGGGGACGGTGCGCGCGTCGAGCGGCCAACCGTACTCGACGCGGACCGGGCCGATGGGGGTCATGTAGCGGAGGCCGACGCCGATGCCCTGGCGAAGGCCGTCGCCGCTTTCGAGCGCGACGCGGATGTCCGCGGGGTTTCTCCAGACCTGCGCGGCGTCGTAAAAGACCGTTCCCCCGACGTTCCCGAAGATCGGGAAGCGGAACTCGGCGTTCAGTCCGAGAAAGCCGTTTCCTCCGACGATCCGCGGGCCGGCGTCGCAGTCGTAGAGGGCGAGCTCGGGATGCTCCCCGAGGAGATCGGGATAGCTCTCGGCGCAGGACCCGACCCCGTCCTCGGTCCTCGGGATGGCCCGCGTGTCCGGGTCCACCGTGAGCCCGTAAGTGCCGAGGAGGTCGGTCTCGAACGCCCGGTTCGTGGACCGGCCCCCCGCGAAGAAGCGCTCCGCGATCGGGACGGGAACCCCCTGCTCCTCGCCGTACGAGTTGATCGCCCCGGCCCTCGCCGAGACGGCGAACACGCCGCCGCCGAAGGGCCGGAAGTAGGCCGCCTGTCCCGAGAGCTTCAGGTAGTCGGCATAGCAGAGCTCCCGGTTCTCGGGATCCTCCGTGACCGGGCACTGCGCGAGCGGGAACGCGTACTTCGTCGCACCGGTCAGGTAGTAGCCGCGGTGCGGGTCGATGACGTCGTCGCGCCGGTCGTAGAACACGTTCGGGCCGATCGCGGACTGCAGGATGGGACGGTCGAACTTGCTGAACTCGCGCTCGATCGTGGAGAGGTCCCTCTCGGCGTTCACCGGCTCGATCCGCTGGTACTCGTACCGCATTCCGACGCGCAGGTAGTTGCCGAAGAGGCGCGACGACTCGAGGACGGTTCCGAGCCGCTCGATGTCGATTTTCTGGATCGGCTCGCGCGTGAAAAAGACGAGCACGGTCAGCGGGATGTCGCGGTTGAACAGGAACGGCTCCCGGAACGTCGCGATCACGCGGCCGCGCGAGGAGATGGGAGCGCACTGGAGCTCGAGGGAGGCCGACCGCATCGTCCCGAACAGGTTGTTGTAGGAGACGCCGACGATTCCGAAGGGGTCGTGCCGGTTCTCGAGGGCGTCGGGCGCGTACTGGTAGCCGAGACCGTACAGGAGCGAGAGGGGTCGACCCTCGCGCACCTCGACGTCCACCGTGCGGACCTGGGTCGCCGGGTCGGCCGGCTGCGGGGAGAGCTCCACGCGGCGGAAGACTCCGGTGCGGGTCAGGTTCCTCTGCGTCGTCAGCACCTCCTGCTCGGAGAACGCATCGCCCTCGTCCCACGTGACGAGCCGCGTGATCCGGTCGGTGCTCGTCCGGGTGTTCCCGCGAACGATCGTCTTGCCGAAGAAGGACCGCACCCCCTCTTCGACGCTGTACACGACGTTCGCCGCGGTGCCGTCCGGCGACACCGTCCACTCGTCCTTGACGGCCGCCTCGCGCCACCCCCGGTTGCGGTACTCGTTCTGGAGCGAGAAAGAGTCCTGGCGCACCTCGTTCGGGTTGAAGGGCTCGCCCGCCTCGACGAGGAGGATCTTTTCGATCTCCTCCGGCGAGAGGTGTTCGGCGCCTTCCACCTTGCGCGTCGCCACGATCGCGCGGGGGCCTTCGGTGACGGCGACGTTCACGATCAATCGGTCGGGCTTCGAGCCCTCGGTGACCTTCGGGTCCTCCACCTTTGCGCTGACCCACCCGTGCGTCTGGTAGTAGCCGAGGATGGCGTCGAGATCTCCCTCGAGGTCCCGATCGACGAGTCGGCCGCGACGGATGATCGGGAGCCCTTTCTCCCGCGTCACCATGAGCTCGCGGAGCTTCTCGTCGGAAACCTGCTCGTTTCCGGCGATCTCGATCTCTTCGACCGCGAACTTGAGCCCCTCGTCCACGGCGATCGCGACGGTGAGGACGTCCGGCGCCTCCGAGATCGAGTAGTCCACCTTGGCCCGGTAATGCCCCTTCCGCTGGAGGTCCCGTCTCTTGTTCTCGACGTACTGGAGGATCAAGTCCTCGTCGAAGATCTGTCCCTCGAGGAGATCTAGGACCTCTCGGCGCACCCGTCTCTCGCGGATGCCCGTCGTCTGAAAGACGACCCTCGGTCCGACCGAGATCCGGTACACGGGCATCACGCGCCCGTCGTCGTTCGGCTGCGCGGCGATGAGCTCGACGGTTCCCCGTAGATACCGCTCCTTCCGGAGGAATCTCGACATGCGCTCCGCGTCCGCTCGCGCGCGCGTCTCCCGGTAGCGATCACCCGGATCGAGCCGCGCCTTCTTCAGGAGCTCGTCGCGCGTGAAGGGTTTCGTGGCTCCATCGAAGAGCGGGGGGGCCGTTCGGGCCGGCTTTCCCGCCTCGATGTGGTAGATGACCTCGGCGTCGAACGTGCGGCGATCGAAGAAGACTTCGGGTTGAACGGTCGCCGTGACGTAGCCCTCCGCGTCGAGACGCCGCTTCAGCGCCTCGGCGCCTTCCTCGAGCTCCTCCGCCTGGAAGACCGCGCCTTCCGACATCGTCACGACGCGCCGCATGTCCTCCTTGGGCACCGAGACACCGTTATCGAATCGCAGGGGGTTGACCCGGAAGGCCCGGAAGAGGTGGATCGTAACGTCGACCCCCGCCTGCGCCGGCGTCGCCTCGATTCGCACGTCGGAGAAGCGCCGGGTGGCAAAGAGGTGGCGGATCGTCGAGCCCGTGGCCTCCTCCGTGAGCGGCTGACCCGCCTTGATCGAGACGAGCCGCGAGACTTCATCCTTGTCGATCGGGCCGTCCGTCGTGTACCCGACCGACTGGACGATCGGGCCGAAGAGCGCCGGCGGTTCTCCGGCGGGCTCCTGGCAGAGGCCGCGCCCCGCCGCGAGAACGAGAAGGGCGGCCGCGAGGCCGAGCGGTCCCTTTCTCCGTGCGGTCAAAACCGCTGCCGCCGCCGGACGTTGATCGAGTAGACCCCGTTCTCGTCGCGCAACGCCTGGAGCGTGATGAACTGTGTGACCCTCCACTCGAGCTGTACGACGGGCTCCTTGTCGGAGTTCAGGGACTGCGAGTACGTCGCCGACAGCTCGGGCGTGATCTGCTTTCCGACCGTCGAACGGATGTCCGTCAGCTGGCTCCCGGTGAAGACGGGGTCGATCTGGAAGCGATCGAGCCGGAAGAGGCGCTGCGTTCCCCGCGTGAGCTGGCCGGCGACGGCGCCGGCCACGATCCCGGCGCCCGCGGAGACGATCCCCTGGGTGGTGTCGCCGCCCGCCGTCCGCTGGCCCGGCTCGGCGCCCGTCAGGAGCAGGCCGATGACGGCGTCGTCGGAGAGCGGCGGGTCGGACGTGAACGTCGACTGGATCCGGGGCCACGTGCCGACGAGGCTGACGATCAGGTCGTAGCCCTTGACCTCCGCCCGCGCGCGCAGGTCGATGATCGGCGCGATCCGAGCGGTGTTCGCGAACGTCACCGTCCCCGCCTCGATCTCGTACTGGACGTCCCGGAACGTGATGCGGCCGCCTTCGTCGAACAGGATCTGCCCGAGCACGATCGGCTGCGCGACGGTGCCGCGCGCGACGAGGTCCACCTCCGCGGTGAGCCGCGCGACGTTGTTGCGGACCTCGAGGGCCGCCGCGGAGACGATCCTCACTTCGAGGGCGGTCTCCTCCTTCCACGGCTCTCTCGCCGCGATCGCGCCGCTCGGCCGGCTCCGTTCGAGCAGATCGGCGAGCGTGACCTCGAAGTCGCGCGAGTACGTCCCGCGCAGAAGCGTTACTTCGCCGCGCACGATGTTGCCCCCGGGAACTCCGGTCGCGACGAGGTCGGCGTCCACGACGAGACGCATGTCTTCCGGGTAACGCAGCGCGACGTGCCGGGCCTGGATGGTGAGCCGGAAATTCACAAGCTTCAGCCCCTGCAGGTTGACGCTGCCCGCGGCGAAGAGATCGCCTCCCCCCACCCTCGCCCGGAGCCCGTCGATCTGCGCCCGGGAGCCGTGAAACGAGATGACGCCCTGAATGTCGTCGACGATCTGCGTGAGTCCGGTCAGGCGGTACTTCCCGTTCTCGACGCGAAGGGTTCCCGAGAGATCGGGAGCCTGGAAGGTCCCGCCGGCGGAAAGGTCGAGGACGAGACGGCCCGTCAAGACCGTCCCCGGAGCGGCGAGCGCGACGAGCGACGCGTCGATCGGGCCGGCCACCGCGAGCGACAGGGCGTGCCCCTCGCCGAGATCCACCGAGCCGCTCACTTTCAGGTCGGTGCCCTCCCCGATCGCGTGGAACTCGTCGAAAACGAGCCTCCGCTCGCGGAGCGCGATCCGGACGTCTCCCGAAGTGCGGAGGATCCCGGGCCGGTCCGGAAAATCGAGTCGGGCCTCCGTCACGGTGAACTCGCCCGAGAGAAAGTCGTTCTCGTCGGCGGGGAGGGTCAGGACCCCGCGCACCGCGAGCGCCCCGCCGCGGCCGGGCTCGGGCGTGAACGGCGTGAAGAGGAGGAGAGAGGCGAGGTCCCGCGCGTCGAGCGAGACGTTGACCGTCGCGCCGGGCTCGAGGAGATTGCCCTGCGCGGAGAGGGTCCACCTCTCCGGCACCGACACCGTGCCCGTGAGCGCTCCCTCGACCATCTTCACCTCGAGCCGGGGCTCGCTGCCTTCGGGGAGCTTGTGGCCGAAGAGCGACGCGTCGGAGAGCGTCGCCGTGGCGGTCAGGTTGGGACGGGCGATCTCGCCCGACCCGGCGACCTGGAACGAGAGGTTGCCCGAAACGTCCTTGGCGGCCTCCGCGAGCGCGGTGACCGCTCCGATCGGAAGCCGGTCCGCCGCGAAGCGGGCTTCGAACGTCTTCCGCTCGAGCGCGATCGAGCCCGACCCCGCGACCACGCCGCCGTCGATTTCCGCGCGGACGTCGTCGAGCCGGAAGACCCCGGGCGAGAACAGGAGCTTTCCCGTGATGAGCGGCACGCGCTGGCCCCAGACGACGGCGTCCCGCACCGTCACCGGGCCGCCCCCGGAAAGGGCCGCGGCGCTGCCCACGACCGGGAAGCTGCCGGAAACGAGCCCCTCCACCGGATAGTCGAGGTCGAGATACTCGAGGAGTCGCGCGAGCGGGTACTCCCGCGCGGCGAGCTGGACGTCGAGCTTCGGCTGACCGCGGACTTCCCGGTAGCGCACGGTCCCCTCGAGAGAGAGGCTCGCCTCTCCGTCGTACGCGCGCAGCGGACGGAAGACGAACGCGCCGTCCCGCACGTCGGCCGTCCCGCGAACGCTGCCGAACCGGACCCCCGCGTACTGCGTCTCTTCCGCCGAGAACTGCACGGTCGCGACCGGGTTGCCCCACTCCCCTTCGAAATGTCCGCTCACTTCGCCGGTCCCGCCGAGTCCGAGCGGCTCGGGGCGCCCGCCGGTGGCGGCCACGAGGTTCTGGTAGAGCCGGTCCACCTCGGTCAGGTCCCTCGAGGCGAGCTCGAAGTCGAAGTCGGGCGCCCACCTTCCGATCCGGACTCCTCCGATCAACTCCACCGTCGTCTGCGGGAATCGGAGCGTCACGCCCTCGAAACCGATCCTCCCGTCCACGACCGAGAGCGGGCCGCCGCCGCCCGTCGGCAGTCCGTACCGGCCTCGGACGATCGACGCCGGCGGACCCGGATGGAGCTCGATCGAGCCGCCGCCGTTCGCGTGCTCGATCCCGGCCCCCTCCGCGAACCGGAGCGCGATGACGAGGTCCGCGGCGGCGGAAAAACCGATCCCGGGCAGGTCGAGGTCGGCGAAAAACCGTTCGAGCGAGAGACCCTTGCTTTCGAGCGCGATCGTGAAGTTGCGCGGCTTCTCGACGAGGCTCGCGATGCGCACGACTCCCTGAGCGTCCCCCCCTGCGTAACGGCCCCGCTCGATCCGGGCGACGAGCTCCTCCCGGCGCGCGTCCACGACCGCTTCGACGTCCTCGAGGAGAAAGCCCTTGGCGTCGATGCGCGGGGAGAGCAACCTTCCCGCGATACGGAAGTCGCCGCCGGCCGGGATGTCTCCGCGCGCCTCGATCCGGGCGTTCCCGGCGAATCCGAGGTTCGAGTGGAAGATCCGCTCGACTTCCGTGATGGAAACGTCGCCCGAAGCGACGAACGTCGTTTTCGAGGCCGCGCCGCCCGTCTCGATCGCTCCCGCCGCGGTCAGGCGGCCGAAGGAGCCCGCGAGCCGGAGCGATTCGACGACGATTCCGCGCCCCGGCTCCATGTGGAAACGGGTCGCGAGATCCGAAACGATCGGCTCCGCCGACGGGAGGCCGAGCGTCATCTTCCGCGCGGTCAGCGCGCCGCTGTAGTGGTCTTCGCCGATCGCGGCGAGGTTGCCGTTGAAATCTTCGAGCGCGAGGTCGATCGCGATCTCGTTGCCGTCGAGGGCGAACACGCCCTGCTGGAGGACGACCTCCCCCACCCGGATCTTCAAGCCCCCCTTTCGCGCGGGCCGGTTTATCCCGGGCGGCAGGTTCCACGTCCCGTCGGGGAACTGCACGAGGGTGACCTTCGGCCGCAGAGCCCGGATCCTCCCGACCCGCAGCTCGCGGTTGGTCAGCGAGATGCCCCCCCCGATCGAGAGCTCCTCGGCCTCCAGGAACGGGTCCGGCCCGAGCCGCGGATCGTTGCCGATCCGGACGTCGGCCAGGCGGATCGACGGGGGCAGCACCCGGAAGTCCACCTGACGGAAAGTGACCGGTCGGCCGAGGGCCTCGGAGAGGCGCGTCTGCGAGACGCCCTGGAAGAGGCTCTGGAACCGCTCCGAGTTCCACACGGCGTAGGAAGCGAGCACGAGAAACACGACGACGACGAGAAAGAGCCTCAGAGGCGACAGGTGCAGCGCGGAATGGGAGGGTCCTTCGCCGGCGGCCGGAGTTTTCTTCCCGCTCAAGGTCAGATTCCCCAGTTCAATTTTTCGGCCAGGTTTCGGAAGTGATCGCCCTCCGGCGGCCGCAGGAGAGTCACCGGCGAAGCGCCCTTCCGGACCTCGACCGGCCGGTCCGGCCCGATCGGGAGGCCCTCCTGGCCGTCGATCGTCAGGTAAACGCCGCCCGGCTCCCGCGGCGCGTCCAGGATCCGGATGCCGATGACGGTGTCCGCGGGCACGACGAGCGGTCTCTGCGTCAACGTGTGGGGACAGATCGGCGTGAGGACGACGGCGGGAAGCTCGGGGTGCAGGATCGGGCCTCCGGCGGAAAGGTTGTACGCCGTCGACCCGGTCGGGGTCGAAACGATGACTCCGTCCGCGCGGAACTCCGCCACTTTGCGGCCGTCCAGGTCCACCCGGAAGGTCGAGATCCTCGCCAGCGCCTCCTTGCTCAAGACGGCGTCGTTCAACGCAAGAAAGCGCTTCCGGCGCGCGCCCCCCGACACGGAGACGTCGAGACGCAACCGGCGGTCTTCGCGGAACTCTCCGGCGAGGACCTCGTCGAGCCGGGTGAGGGCTTCCGAGCTCGACAGGCCCGCGAGGAAGCCGAGCACCCCGACGTTGATGCCGAGCACGGGCGTCGACGTCGGCGCGGAGCGCGCGATGGAGAGGAGCGTCCCGTCTCCGCCGACGACGATGACGAGGTCGACGCTGCGCGCGAGGCGGTCACGGGACACGCCTTCGCGACCGCCGAGAGCGGCCGCGCTGTCGGCGTCGAAGCGCACGTCGAGCCCCCTCTTGCGGAGCGCCGCGTCGAGAGAGGACGTGAGAGCGAGGGCGCGCTTCGAGGTGCATTTGCAGGCGAGGCCCACCCGCCGGAATCGACCCGCCGGCGGGCGACCGGAGCGCCGCCTGCCGGGCGACCCCTTCATCCTGCTCACTTTAAACGAAATCCGAGGAGGAACTCCTCGTTGCCGTGCGCGCCGCGAATGGGGGACGGGATCGAGCCGATCGGCCCGAGGCCGGCGTCGCGGCCGTACTCCTCGACCGATCCGAGCACGCGGAGCCGGACCGCCTCCGAGCGGACGATGCCGCCCTTCCCGACTTCCGCGCGACCCGCTTCGAACTGCGGCTTGACGAGGACGACGATCGCGCCCGTCTCCTCGACGAGCGGAACGACCGCCGGCAGGATGAGCCGGGTCGAGATGAAGGAGACGTCGATCGCCGCGAGTCGGACGCGCTCCGGGACGTCCTCCGAAGAGAGCAGCCGCGCGTTGACTCTCTCGCGCACGACGACGCGCGGATCGGAGCGGATCTTCGCGTCGAGCTGGCCGTGCCCGACGTCCACCGCGTACACCCTCGACGCCCCTCGCTGGAGGAGGCAGTCGGTGAATCCGCCGGTGGACGCCCCCACGTCGAGGCAGACGAGGCCCGCCGGGTCGAGGCCGAAGGCGTCGAGCGCCGCGGCGAGCTTCAGCCCTCCGCGCGAGACGTACGGATGCGGCGGACCGGCGACCGTGATCTCCGCCGCCTCGTCAACGGGGGTCCCCGCCTTGTCGACGCGGCGGCCGTCGACGGATACCGCTCCGGCGAGAATGAGCGCCTGCGCCTTTTCGCGCGTCGGGGCGAGGCCGCGCGCGCAGAGGACGAGATCGAGCCGGGTGCGGGCCACGGTCAGGAAAACGTGAGGAGAACCTTGAGCGAGCCCTCCGGTTTCGCCGCGCGGTCGAACGCTTCCGACGCGCGCTCGACGGGAAAGCGGTGGGTGACGAGGTCCGCCACTCCGACGCGGCCGGACGCGATCGACGCGAGCGCTTCCCGCATGTCTTCCGGGCCGCAGGAATAGGACGGGACGATCTCGATCTCGTCGAAGTAGAGGTCGTGCGGCGAGAGCGACAGCCGTTCCTCCGGCGCCGCCATCGTGAACGCGAGGAGCGTCCCGCCCGGCGCGACCGCGGCGAGCGATGCCTCGATCACGTCCGCCTTCCCCGGCCCGACGAAGACGAAGTCGAACTTTGCGCCCCGGTCGATCGGCGCGCGGGAAAGGTCGAAGGTCTCGCTCGCTCCGCTCGCCAGCGCGAGGTCGGCGCGCGAGGCGACCGGGTCCGCTCCGGCGACGCGCGACGCGCCGCTCGCTTTCGCGAGACGGATCGCGAGCTGCCCCGTCGTGCCGAGTCCGACGGCGAGGAGCGATCGCGAGGGCTCGTAGGCGCCCCGCCGAAAGGCCTTGACGACTGTCGCCAGGGGCTCGACGAACGTCGCCTCCTCGTCGCTGACGCCGGGCGGGATCTTCCACGAGTCGCGCGCGAGGTTACCCGCCGGGACGCGAAAGAAATCCGCCATCCCGCCCGGGTCAAGGGCGGACGCGCGCCACTCCCGGCAGTGGACGGGGCGGCCGGCGCGACACTCTCCGCAGCTTCCGCAGGGCGCGTGGTGGTGCGGGACGATGCGGTCGCCTGTCGCGAAGTTCTCGACGCCGCTCCCGACCTCGACGACTTCTCCGGCGACTTCGTGCCCGAGGACCGAACCGGCCTTGCGGCGGACGTACCATCCGAGGAGGTCGGACCCGCAGATCCCCGCCGCGCGCGTCCGGACGAGCGCCTCGCCGGGACCGATCCGCGGGACGGGCGCTTCGACGACCGTGACGCTTCCGTCGTCACCGACGCGCACGGCTTTCATCTCGGCCGATCTCACGGACGCACCGCGTACCGGATTCCCTCGCGGGCCGTCTGCGCCCCCAGGAAACGGGGAAGGTCCGACAACGAGCCCCTCCCGGTGATCAGGGGCGACGGATCGATCTCGCGGGCGGCGAGCATCCGGAGGGCCTCTCGCGCGTTCGCCGGAGTGGAATGGAACGAC
>DASRPJ010000322.1:0-12359 GCA_035646435.1 Thermoanaerobaculia bacterium
CGCCGCCGCTGCCGGAGAGCGCCGTCTCGCGAGGCGCAGAACGGCGCCTGTCGTTCAGTTGTCTCCAGGAACCCGGGTCGCCCTTCGCGGCGACATTTCCAGAGAAGGAGAACGCAGAGAATGAAAAAGACCGAACCGAAGTCGCCCGCTGGAAACCGCCTTTCGAGGGCTTTCGCCGCGGCCGTGCTCACCGCCGGGCTCGTCTCGCCGGGGACGCTTCGAGCCGACTGCCTCGTCACGTACGCGGACTGCGTCGACGCCGCCTCCGAGGGGAGCACGTTCTGGAGGCGTTCCGCAGCGGGCTTGCGCTGCTACACCGAATTCCTCTCCTGTCTCCAACGTCGTCTCGCCTGACTCGTATCGAACGCCTCGCAACAATCTTCTTGAAGGAGGACCTATGAATCTGTCCCGCATCGCTTCGCCCCGGACGCTCGTGCCCGCCCTCGCGCTCGCGGCCGGTCTCGTCTCCGCGGCGCCCGCCCACGGCGCGAGCTGCATCCAGGGGTACGCCCAGTGCCTCGTCGACGCATCGGATCTCGCGACGTGGTGGCAGCGCACCGCTGCCGGGATCGACTGCTACCTGGACACGGTCGCCTGTCTCAAGGGCGCGTACGGCTAGTCCGCGTGGCTCGGACGAGACCGGTGATCCTTTCTCTCGCGCTCTGCGTCCTTCCCGCCGCCTCGACCGCCGGCGAGCCCCCGAGGCTCGTCGGCGAGTTCGGGGGGCGCGCCGTTTCGGGGAGCGACATCCTGGTGCTCGATCTCGCGCCTCCCGCGATCCGCCTCGTCGATCGCCGCACGCTCACGGTTCGCACGACGCCGCTCTCCGGCGGGGGCGGACGTCTTGATCCGTACGGGATCGCCGCTCACCGGGACGGGACGGTCTCCGCCCTCGCCGACAGGGGCCGGACCCTCGTGCGGCTTTCGGCGGCGACGGGCGAACGGCTCGAGTCGCGCCGGCTCCCCGAGCCCGGCCAGGGGGTGACGAGCTTCTGGGACCGACTGGGGCTCATCGCGATCCGCCTGCGCGCGGGAGAACCGCTCCTCCTGGAGCAGGCGGGCGAGCGCTTCCGCCCCTTCTCGACGATCCTCTCCCGATCCGGAGCGACTCCGGCCGCGCACCTGATCGGGAACCTCCTCCGCTGCGGGTCGGGGACCGAAGGGGCCTTGCCGTGCTGGTTTCTCGCCGGCCCTCCGGACGTGGCCCTCGTTCACCGCGACGGGAGCGTCACCCGGATCCGGGTCCCGACGTTCGCGCCCGCGGTGGCCCGAAAAGCCGCCGGATGGGATCCGGGCGCGGCCTTCGTCTATCCGGTTCGCGATGCCTTTCTCGAGCCGGGCGGGCTCTGGGTCCTGAGCAACCAGGAAGGGGACCGGACGCCGCTCGAGGAGGGCGCGGTTCGTGCGCGACACGTGGCCCACGTGCGGGAGGGTCGGACCCTGCAGGTCATTGCCCTCGATCGGGAAGGGCGCGCCATCCTCGACGCGGGCCCGGGGCGCCTCGTGATGCTTTACGCCGACCGGTCGATCGGGGCCGTGTCCGTCCGGTGACGCGCCTCTCTCCTCTCCGCTACTTCGCGGCCGTCACCCCGCCCGCCGCCCCTCTCCTCGCGGTCCTTGCATTCCTCGCGGCCGGAGCCTTCGCGCTCGAGGCGCTTGCGGCCGGCTCTTCCGACTGGGTGCTCGCGTCCATCGCTCTCGTCCAGCTTTTCGCATGCTCGTCCGGGTTCAGCCGTCATGCGAGTCGCGGTTATTACGATCCTGTTCTGCTCGGCGGGGGGATGCGCACGCGAGTCGCGCTCGCCCACTTCGCCGTCTCCGCGCTTCCGGGCGCCGTCGCCTGGATCGCCGCGGGCGCCGCCGCCGCGGTCGCGTCGCGGTCACTCTCGACCCCCGCGTTTCGTCCGGCCGGCTGGGTGTGTCTTCTCCTCGTGTCCGCGATCCCGTGGGCGGCAAACGTGCGGTTCGCTCCCTTCGCCGCCGGGAGCCTGTGGCTGCTCGCGACGGCCTCCCTTTTCCTTTCCGGACGGCTCTTCCGCGCTCTCACCCTTCTCCACGCCGATCCCGGATGGGCCCGGTCGCACCCGTGGTCGGCCATCGCTCTCGCCCTCGGATTTCCGGCGGCAGTGCCGTCGTTCGCTTGGTCCGGACCCGTCCTCGCGGTGCTTTTCGGTCTTGCGCTCGCCGCGTTCGCCGGCGGAGTGGCAACCATTCGATCGGCGGCGTTTCCCTTGTCGGAGGAGGGATCGTGACGCTCGTCGTGGACGTCCGCGGTCTCTCGACGCGCTACGGGTCCGTGCCGGTTCTGCGCGGCGTCGACTTCGGTCTTGCGCGGGCGGAAGTCGTCGGGCTGATCGGCCGGAACGGGAGCGGTAAAACGACGTTCCTTCGGACCCTTCTCGGCCTCGCCCGTTTCGAAGCGGGACGGATCGAGTGGACCGGCACGGGGACGGCGGTGCCGCCGGACGCCGTCGACCACTTCGGCGGCGCGCACACTCTGCCCCCCCACGTTCAGGCGAATATTTGGGTGCGTCTCGTCTCGCGCGGGGACGCGGTGTGCGACGACCGGCGTCCGCTCCGAGCGCTCTCGCGGGGCTCGCGGCAGCTTCTCGGCTTGCGCGCGGTGCTCGCCCGGACGCCACTCGCCGCCGTCCTGCTGGACGAGCCGTGGGAGGGGCTCGACCCGGACGGCGCCCGATGGCTCACCGAAACGCTTCGGCGCAGGCGGAAAGAGGGCTGCGCGTTCCTCGTCTCCTCTCACCGCCTTCACGACCTCGCCGCCCTCTGCGACCGATACGCGTTTCTCCGGGACGGACGGCTCGAGGTCCGCTCCGCCGGCGACTTCGCGGGCAGGACGGTCGAGGGCGCCGACCTCCTGCGCACGTTCGATCGGATCGACTCGTGATCGCGGCCGGCGTGCTCGTCCTGGGGGTCGTCAGCGCGCTTGCCTCGGAATTCCGCTTCCGCGTCGACGCCGCCGACGCCGCGCGATTCCGGGAGCCCGGCCGTTCGGCGGCGGGCGTCGCCGTCGTGCTTCGAGCCGCTCCGGAAGGGTCTCGCATCGATCTCCTCACTCTCACGGAGGATCGTGGCGCCCGCTGGAAGTGGACGGACGCCGGAATCGTCTCGGCCGGCCGGGTCCGGCTGCGCGCGCCCGCCGCGTCGACCGCCCTCGTCGTCGTATGGGAAGGTCCGGGTGGCGGGTACCGGCTCGACGGCCCCTCCCGCTGGCCGGCGGAGTCCTCCGAGCGCGACGTCGTCGCGCGCGCGGCGCGAACCGTCCGGGGATCGATCCTCGTTTCCGGCGCCGCGGACGAAATTCGTCTCGCCGGCGTTGAGCCCGGCGGAGACCCGCTCTGCGAGAGCGACGGCGGCGAGTGGCAGTGCATCGGCGTCCCGCGCGCTTTCTCCGGGCGCATCGCGGCGTGTCGCGGAGGCGCGGTCGCGGGAACCGCCGTCGTTCGCGCCGACGCGTCCGCGGAAGCGGCGCTTCGACCGGTCGCCTTCGGCGCTCTCTTGCGGGTCGAGCCTTCCGAATATGGGCCGATCCCGGCCGAGCCTTCCCTCCGTGTCCTTCGTCCATCGGCTCCGAAGGACTTCGTCACCCGCGCGGACACGCGGTGGCTCGTTGACGCTCTCGGCGGGGGTCTCGTCTGGATCGAGACGCTCTCGACCTCTCCGGAGGCCCTCGTGGAAGTCGGGGCTCCCGGTCACGCCACGAAGCGGTTTGCGATCCTGCCGGACGACGTCCGGTGCGTCGAGCCGATCACGCTTTCGCTCCCGAGGGTCGCCATGCTTCGCGGTTCGGTGACCGATCCGGACGGATCTCCCCTGGAGTCGGCGCTCGTGCTCGTGCGATCCGGCGACCCGGGAGATGCCGGCGCGGTTCTCGGCGACGCGGAGACCGACGCGAAGGGTGAGTTCGAGATTTCCGGCGTCGAGCCCGGCAGCCCTCGCCTTCGCGCGTGTCACGGCGAACACGGGTGCGCCGAGGAGACGGCCGATCCCGCCCGGCCCGTCGTGCTCCGGCTCCCCGGCCGGGCCGCGTTCATCGGGCGCGTGCTCTCGAGCGCCGGCGTACCCCTGGCAGGCGCCGCGCTGCGGATCCTGCCGACCGAGAAAACCTGGACGGCCGCCGACGACCGTGTCACGCGGCTTCCGCTGACGTCCGAAAGCGGGACCGACGGGAGGTTCCGGATCTCCGCCCCCGAGAACGGGGACTACCTCGTCGAAGCGCGCACCGAGTCGAGCGGCGTCGCGCGAGTCGCGGTCCGGCGCTCGAATCTTTCTCCCCGCCTGACCGATCTCGGCGACCTCCGCCTCCCGCAGCCGATCGAGTTCAACGCGCGCGTCCCCGGCTGCGCTTCCGGCACGCTCTTTCTCTCCGGGCCCCTCGGGGGAGAGACCTCGCTTCCCGCACTCTCGGGTTTCCGACTGGACCCCGAGGGGTCCGGTTCGGTGCGGCTCCCGGAAGGGGGCGCGTGGACCGCGTGGGCGAGCTGCTCGGGACGCGTCGAGTGGATCGAGCCGGCATATCTGCCGGACGCGGCGGGGCTCGCGGGTATGGAGGTTCGCTTCGGTCGCGCGGGGAGCCGGTCGAACGGGACGGAAGACTAGAGACTAGCCGGCGGAGCGGTCGAAGAAGCCGTGCAGCTCGCGCAGCGCGGTTCGGTCGATGCGGCGGCCCCGCACGGACTCGCGAAGGAGGGCCAGGGCGGCCATGCCCTCGGGCACCATCTGGATCTCGTCGATCGCCGGCAGCGCGAGCAGGATCTCGTGGCGCGCGGCATCGTCCTGGCCGAGGTCGAGGAGCAGGTCCGCGACGACGAGGTGGAGCGCCGCGACGTCGCCCTTCATTCCGATCTCCGCGAACTCGGCCTGCGAGGAGCGGTACGCCTCGATGGCGGAGGCGGGCTGGTCTTTCACGCGGAGCAGGTCGCCCATGCCCCAATGGACCTTCGCGACGCCGATCCGGTTACCGAGCCGCTTCCAGACGAGGAGGGCGTGGCGGGAAGCGTCGAGCGCCTCCTCGGCCTCGCCGAGCGTGCCGTGGAGCTGCGCGAGGTTCGTCAGCGCGGTCGCGAGCAGCTGGTCGTTTCCGAGGGCGCGCGCGCCGGCGCGGATCCTGCGGAACACTTCCGCGGCCCGGGTGAGCTGGTCCGCTTCCATGAGGACGATGCCTTCGAGAAAGCGGCACTTGAGCGCCTCTTCCCGCATCTCGAGCTTCTCGAAGCTCTCGATCAGGAGCGGGACGAGCTCGAGGACTTCGTCGAGCTCCCGCTCTTCGACGCGAAGGGCGAGCCGCTGGTACGAGAGCCGCGACCAGTCGGCGACGGAGTTGACCGTCTGGCGGAACCAGGCTTCCGAGCGGTCGAACCAGCGCCGCGCGTCTTCCCGCCGGGAGAGGATCCGGCACGCGGTGCCGGCGAGAAGAGCAGTTTCGCCGAGGAAGAACTCGCGCTCGTCCAAGATTCCGATCGAGCGCTTCGGCTGTTCGAGGAAGCGATAGAAGAACTCCGCTTCGCGGACGACTTCTTCGGGAGCCGACTCGAGGCGGCCCCTCAGGATTCCGCAGAGCCCGAGCAGGGTCTCCGGCTCTTCGAGCGTGAGCTCAGCGGCCCGCCCCGGCCGCGCGGAAATGGGGAGAGCGAGCACGCATTCCGCGGCCTCGATCCCCTCGTCGGAAGAGATCGGCTTCGTCGGGAAGCGGAGGACCCGGCCGTTCATCCTCAGAATTCCCGATCCAGGCGCGCGACGAGCTCGGACGCAAGGTCGCGCGGCTCCCGCTCGAGAGCGCGCGCGAGGCTCTCATCGGTATCGGTGCCCTCCTGCTTCCAGAGCTGGAGCGACCGGCCGTACTGACAGGCGGCGAGGAGGAGCGAGAGCTTCATCGAGCGAACGGGAACCTGCGCGTTTCCGATCCGCCGGGCGTAACGATGGAACCAGACGAACAGGTCATGCTCCGCATCCCGTGCTTCCCGCTGACTCAACCGGTAATACCCCTCGAGGGTCGAGTGGATGACCGGCAAGGCCCGCTCGAACAGGTTGTTCACTTCTTCGGCTCGCGTCTGCCTAACCATTGTCGCGAGTCCTTCGATTATTTGTTGACCGGGCAATCATAGCCGAGGCCGGGGAGAAATTCGCCCCGCCCCCTCCGTTTCTAGTTGGGAATCATTCCTCTCACTTTGATCGCGAACCGCGGTTTCCTTGCGTCCGGAAGGGGACGCGGGACGGACGTCGCGCGCGGAGCCGTGGGCTCCGGTTGCCGTTCGGGAACGGGGATGGGGTGGTTCGAGGCCATCTGTTTCTCCTTTCGCGAGTGGAAGAAAAATGAATCTGCCGCCAATTGGACCACATCCCCCCGGCGCCGGCGGTGAAAAGATCGAGCGCCCTTCGACGCCCGGGAGAGGGTCGGCCCCCCCTCCCGTTAGAATCACCGCGCTTGAACGCCGAGCCAAAGGAGCCCGAATGCCCGCATCTCCAACTCTCGCCGCGGTTTGCGCCGCCTTTCTTCTGCCCGTCGTGACGCCCGGCGCGGAGACCTTTCTCGCCCAGGCCGGGTCGGCCGCCTCCTCCCCGACCGCCGCCGGAACCGACGTCCTCCCCTTCCGGGCGGTCGAAAAGAGGCTTCCGAACGGGTTGAAGGTCATCGTCGTCAAGACCGGCTTCCCCAACATCGTGTCGCTCCAGATTCCGGTGAACAGCGGATCGCGCAACGAGATCGAGGCGGGGAAGACCGGTTTCGCGCACTTCTTCGAGCACATGATGTTCCGCGGAACGCGCGCGTACCCGCCCGAGAAGTACCAGGGAATCCTGACGCGAGCCGGCGCCCGGCAGAACGCGTATACCGATCAGGACTTCACGAACTACCACACGACGTTCGCGAAGGAAGACCTCGAGACGATGATCGCGATCGAGGCGGACCGCTTCAAGAACCTCGAGTACTCGGTCGAGGGCTTCAAGACGGAGTCGCGCGCGATCCTCGGCGAGTACAACAAGAACAGCGCGAACCCGATCGTCAAGCTCGACGAGGTGCAGCGAAACGCGGCGTTCACGACCCACACCTACAAGCACACGGGCATGGGCTTCCTCAAAGACGTCGAGGACATGCCGAACCAGTTCGAGTACGCGAAGACGTTCTTCGATCGCTGGTACCGCCCCGAGTACACGACGATCATCGTTGCCGGCGACGTCGACGCGGCCACGGTCATCCCCCTCGTCGAAAAGCACTGGGGCGACTGGAAGCGCGGGAGCTACACGCTTCAGGTCCCGCGGGAGCCGGAGCCGAAGGGGCCCGTCTACGCACACGTCCCCTGGGAGAGCGCCACGCTTCCCTGGATCACCGCCGTCTTCCACGGCCCCGCTTTCTCCGACACGGAGAAGGACTCGGCCGCGATGGACGTACTCCTCGACCTGCACTTCGGCGAGACGTCGGACCTCTACAAGCGCCTCGTCGAGCAGGAGCAGAAGGTCGACGCGCTCTTCACGGACAACCCCCGGACCGAAGACCCCGAGCTCTCGGGCGTCTACGCGCGCGTGAAGAAAGCGGAGGACCTCGCGTACGTGCGCGACGAGATCCTGAGGACGTACGCGCTCGCCCGAACGGAGGCGGTCCCCGCGAAGCGTCTCGCGGACGCGAAGTCGAGCCTCCGGTATTCCTTCGTGCGCTCGCTCGACAACACGGAGCGGATCGCCGCGATCCTCGCGCGGTTCGTCCGATACGACCGGTCATTCGACACCCTCAACAAGGCTTACCGCGTCTACGCGTCGCTCACGCCGGAAGACCTTCTCGCGGTCGCCCGGAAGTACTTCCGGGACAACCGGCTGGTGATGACGACCCTGTCCCACGAGAAGCTGCCCGAGACGGTCGGCAAGCCGGCCGCCCTCGCGGCGCTCGCGCCGAAGCCGCCGTCGTCGGCCGCCGCTCCGGGCCGGGAGCTCGTCCGCATCGAGTCTCCACTGCCGCAGGTCGTCGTGAGATTGCTATTCCCGGTCGGATCCGCGCATGACCCGATGGGCAAGGAGGGGCTCGCGCTGCTCGCGGGCTCGATGGTGGCCGAGGCCGGCTCGAAGGAGATGCGGATCGACGAGATCAGCCGAGCGCTCTACCCGATGGCAGGGTCCATCAGCGCTCAGGTCGACCGCGAGATGACGACGTTCACGCTCTCGATCCATCGGGACAACTGGAAGCCGTTCGCCGACGTGGTCCTGCCGATGCTTCTCGATCCGGGACTGCGCGAGGAGGACTTCAAGCGCCTCCAGGACGCCCAGAAGAACGCGCTGACGGAGGATCTCCGAAACAGCAACGAGGAGGAGCTCGGAAAGGAGAGGCTTCAGGTGAACCTCTTCGCGGGCACGCCCTACGGCCACACGACGCTCGGCACGGTGGCCGGGATCGGCGCGCTGACGGTCGACGACGTGCGCGACTTCCAGCGCAAGGCGTACACGCAGGCGAACCTGACGATCGGAGTGTCCGGCGACGCGCCGGCGGACTACCTCGCCCGGATCCGCGCCGAGCTCGCGAAGCTGCCGGCCGGGCCGGCCACTCCGGCGCCGCAGGGGGTCGCGGCGAAGAGACCGCAGGGCATGAAGGTCGAGATCATTCAGAAGGACACGCGGGCGACCGCGATCTCGCTCGGCCATCCGATCGAGGTGACCCGCTCCCACCCCGACTTCGCCGCGCTCTCCGTGGCTCGAGCGTGGCTCGGCGAGCACCGGGCTTCCGTCTCACACCTCTACCAGCGCATCCGCGAGACGCGCGGCATGAACTATGGCGACTATGCCTACATCGAAGCGTTCCCGCGCGGGATGTTCCAGTTCTTCCCCGACCCGAACATCGCGCGGCGCGCGCAGCTCTTCGAGATCTGGATCCGGCCGGTCGTTCCCGAGAATGCGCACATGGCGCTGCGCATCGCCGTCCACGAGCTCGACAGGCTGGTCCGGGAGGGGATGTCGAAGGAAGACTTCGAGAGCACGCGCGACTACCTGATGAAGAACGTGTACGTCATGACCGCGACCCAGAACCAGCAGCTCGGCTACGCGCTCGACTCGAAGTGGTACGGGATCGGCGAGTTCACGTCGTTTCTCCGCGACCGGCTCGCGAAGCTCAGCGTGGACGACGTGAACCGGGCGGTGAGGAAGCACCTCTCGGCGAAGGACCTGTCGATCGTCATCGTCACAAAGGACGCGAAAGCGCTGAAGGACCAGCTCGTCGCCGACGCCTTCTCCCCGATCAAGTACGACGCTGAGAAGCCGGCGGAGCTCCTGGCCGAGGACAAGGTGATCGGCGCGCGAAAGCTCGGCATCCGGGCGGAAGACGTGAAGATCACCCCGGTCGAGGAAGTCTTCGCGCGGTAGGGTCTGACCCCCTCGCGTCCGGTCTTACCCAGCTCTGCGGCTGGGGGGGTCAGACCCTAGCCCCCGTAGGTCCAGGGCGTCGAAGCGAGCGTCAGCGGGCGAAAGCCCGGCTCCCGCACGCCGGCGCCGACGACCTCGCACACGTAGACGGTATGGTCGCCGCGCTCGACCCGGTCGGTGACCCGGGCCTCGATCCACGCCGGCAACTCGGCGAGGAGCGGTGCGCCGGTGACGGGGGCGGGCTCCCACGCGAGCCCGTGAAGCTTTCCGTCCTCCGCGGCCGGCGGCCGGAAGAAACGCTTCGCGACCTCCTGCTGGCCCTCCGAAAGGAGGTGGATCGCGAGCCCCCCGCTCTGCTCGAACGCTTCGTGCATCCGGCTGTTACTTTGAACGCCGATCATCAGGAGCGGCGGGTGGAACGAGCATTGAGAGAGCCACGTCAGCGTCGAGCCGACCGGCGCACCGTCGGCGAGCGCGGTCATGACGTACATCCCGTAAGGAATTCGGCGGAGGACCTGCCGCTTGACGTCCTCGTCCATCATCCTCGCTCGACGCCCGTGCAGTTGGGGCAAAGGGTTTTCATGAAGCTCGCGCTGAAGGTTTCGATCTTGCTCTCGCTGACCTGTGCGCCGGGAGCCCCGCAATTCTCGCAGACCGAGGTCGACAACTGTTCGAGCTGGAGGATCTCCGAGTAGAGGTCGGTTGCTTCGCTCTCTCCCTCATACTGAATGAGGAGTCCCCCGAACTTTTCCTTGACGGTATGGACCCGGGCGCCCGCTCCCTCCAGCAGGTCGTATGCCCGGTTGACGAGATCGGACCAGCCTTTTCCAACGTGAGTCAATGCTTGCGCGCGCGTTAGATTCTCGGCCATGCGTTTCTCCTCAGCTTCCACCGAAGTCGCTGCCCCAAGCATTGCTCGCAGGCGGTCTCCTTCACAAGTTCAGCGTGGAGTTGCTTTTTGTAGAGGAACTGGCCACTCGCGTCGACCTTTCGGGCGCAGCCCCTCCGTGGGAAGATCCCGGGAAGTGGCCGTTCTCCCAGTTGTTTCGCGGGAGCACGCGTTGGATCGCAGCGATCGGCCCGTGTCGGAACCACACGTCGTCATCGTCGGCGGAGGGTTCGGAGGCTTGAACGCCGCACGGGCTCTCCGGAACGCGAGAGTGCGGGTGACCCTCGTCGACCGGCGCAATCACCACCTCTTTCAGCCCCTTCTCTACCAGGTGGCGACCGCCGCCCTCTCCCCCGCCGACATCGCGTATCCCCTCCGTTCGGTGCTCGCCCGCCAGAAGAACGCGACCGTCCTCCTCGCAGACGCCGTCGGGGTCGATCGGGAGAAGCGCGAGCTCCTTCTCGCCGACGGCCGCATTCCCTTCGACTACCTCGTGATCGCGACCGGCGCCCGCCACGCCTACTTCGGGCACGACGACTGGGAGTCGAACGCGCCGGGCTTGAAGAGCCTGGAGGACGCGCTCGACGTCCGCCGAAGAATCCTTCTCGCGTTCGAGCGCGCCGAGCGCGAGACCGACGAGACTCTCCGGCGAGCGCTCCTCACCTTCGTGATCGTCGGCGGCGGGCCGACGGGCGTCGAGCTCGCCGGCGCCATCGGCGAGATCGCGCGGCGCTCCCTCGTCCGCGACTTCCGCTCGATCGATCCGCGCGAGGCCCGCATCCTCGTTCTCGAGGCGGGACCGCGGATCCTGCCCACGTTTCCCGAGCCGCTCGCGCGCAAAGCCGAGGAGGCCCTGCGACGTCTGGGGGTCGAGGTCGCGACCGGCCGCGCGGTCACGGGCGTGGAGAAGGGGGCGGTGATCACGGGGGGAGTGAGGGTCCCGGCCGCGACCGTGATCTGGGCGGCTGGAGTCCAGGGTTCGACACTGGCCGCCTCGCTCGACGTGCCCCGCGACCGCGCCGGCCGGGTCCTGGTCGAGCGGGACCTCTCGATACCGGAAGACCCGAAAATCTTCGTCATCGGAGACCTCGCCGCGTTCCTCCACCAGACCGGCGCCCCGCTGCCCGGTGTCGCGCCGGTCGCGATCCAGGAGGGCCGCTACGCCGCGCGCACGATCGAAGGGGACCTCGCCGGGAAGCCCCGGAGGGACTTTCGCTACCGCGACAAGGGCGGCCTCGCCGTCATCGGGCGAGGCCAGGCCGTCGCGGATCTGGGCCGGCTGCGGCTCTCCGGCATCGCGGCGTGGCTCGCGTGGGCGTTCATCCACATCCTCTTTCTCGTCGGGTTCCGGAACCGAGCGTTCGTTCTGCTCGAGTGGGCCTGGTACTACTTCACGGACCAGCGCGGGGCGCGACTGATCACGGGAAGCGAGGACGGCTGAGGCACCGGAAGTGCTACCCTCCAAATCGGTGCCACGGAGGTCCGCGATGCGGCGATTCCCACTTGCCCTCCTGCTTTCGGCCGGCCTCTCGAGCGTCCTTCCCGCCCAGACCGTGACCGTCGGCGCGCTACCCCCGAGCCCGAACTTCGCGTTCAGCCTCGACGGCGCGCTCACCGTGGTCGACCTCGCTCACCCCGCGCCCGTCGCCGCGACGCTCACGAGCGCCGCGTTCAACTGGTCGACGGCGCCGTGTCCGGCGGCGGTCAAGCTCAAGTTCTTCCGGGCGAGCCCCAATGGATCGTTCCTCCTTCTGGCCGAGCGCGGACCGTACAACGTCACGTCGCTTCTTCTCTTCGTGCCGCTTTCGCCGCCCGTGGACGTGCAGGCGGGCGACCTGATCGGCATTGCGCGCATCTCCTCGTGCGGCAGCCCGGTCGGCCAGTCGCCGGGTGCCGCGGCCGGCGTCATCCGATTCCCGTCGGACGTCACCTCCGACGTCCCGGGATCGAGCGGGAGCGTCAGCCCGAACGTAACGCTGTCCGTGCAGGCGAGCGGCACCGCCACACTGCCGCCGACCTCGCCCGATCCGGCCGCCGTCGTCCCCGTCGTCGGATCGACGCCCGGCGCCCTCGGCGGGTCGTTCTTCCGGACATCGGTACAGCTCCACAACCC
>DASRPJ010000323.1:0-7539 GCA_035646435.1 Thermoanaerobaculia bacterium
GACCTCCTCGGAGCGGAGGTGTGGGGGGAGCTCTCGCAACGCCAGCGCGAGAGGATGCGAGGCGTCGTGAGGCGCCGGTTCGTCGAGACCCTCGAAGGGCGCGCGGCCTCGGGCTCCGAAGTCGCGTGGTCCCACGCCCGCGCGGACGGTGAAGGCGTTTCGCTCCTCCTCGGGCTTCGCTATCCCGCCGGCACCCTGAAGACACGGTGGCTTCTCGCGCGCTCCGGAAAGGACTGGGTGATTCGGGACGTCATCCTGACCGACCCGGCCGTGTCCCTCGCCGCCGAAGCCGGCCGGTCGTTCGGCCCGAACGGCGTGCGGCGCCGGGATCGCGTCAAGGAAGCCCGCACGGCCGCCCTTCCGCGGCTGCTCGGCCTCGCGGCAATCGTTGCGATCGTCCTGTTCGTCCGCCCCCGTCTCGCCCGGCCCGCGCGGACCGTCCTCTACCTGACCGCCGCGGCCCCGGGGATTCTCTTCGCGGTCGACGGCTCCCTCGCCGTCCTTCGCGCGTACTCGGAGGTCTACGAGATCCCCGAGGTTCTACCGCCCCCGCCCTGGCAGGCGACCGAGCGCGAGGCGCTTCGGGCGGAGCGCGACGGCCGGTTCGACGACGCCCGGCGAGCGTGGGCCTCCGCGATCGCCGCGGGTGCAGAGGAGGGACCGGCCGATTACCGGACCGGCGTGGCGCTCCGGTCCGCGGGCCGGACGGACGAGGCGAAGGAGGCCTTTCGCCGCGCGCTTTCGCGCTCGCCCTCGGTCCCCGGTGCCGCGAAGGAGCTCGGGCTGCTCGCGCTCGCCGAAGGCGATTCGGCCGAGGCGCGGCGCCACCTCCGATCGTACCTGGAGGCGGCCGGTCCCGATCCGGACACGCTCTCCGCGCTCGCCGTCGCGGAGGCGAACCTCGGCGCGGGGGGGAAAGCCGTCGAATCGGTCGAAGCCGCTCGCGCGCTCCAGCCGGAGCGCCGGGAGGCGCTCGGCCTGCAGGCGCAGGTCTACGCGCGGGCGGGAAACGCGGCGAAGACCGTCGAGACGCTCCGCGAGATCGAGCGAGGCAATCCGCTCGACCGCGAGACGCTCCGCGCGGATCCCGTCTATCTGCCGATCGCCACGGACCCGGTGTGGGTGAGCTTCCTGGCGGAGAGACCGGGCGGCCGGTAGACCGAATCCCGGTCCGCGGACCTCAGTTCTCCGAGTCCGGCCCGGTAGCGCTTCCCTTCGCGACCCTCTGCCCCTTCTCTCCGCCATAGAACTCGACGAGCGCCGAGACGATCGCCTGCGCGACCTTGTCGCGGTACGCCCGCGACACGAGGAGCCGTCGGTCGTCCGGGTTGTTCAGGTTGCACACTTCCACGAGCACGCGCGCGGGGATCCGGTTGTAGCGAAGGATCGCCGGGACCCACTCCCGTCCCCCGCGGATCACGTTGCGGCGGATCGGCTGAAAGGCGTGCAGGGGAAGGCCGAGCGCCCGGAACGCCGCGACGATCTTCTCCGCGAGGTGCCGAGACACCCCTTCCGCCTTGATCCGATCGCGGCGGGAGAAGGTGACCCGCGGCGCCTCTCGGACCTCCCGACGGGCCGCGTAGATCCCGCTCGACTTTCCGAAGGAGCTCTTCAGGAACTTCTCCCCCGGAATGTAGACCATGAGACCCCGGACCGCGGGGTGGAGGGAGTCGGCGTGGAGCGAGACGAACACGGTCCGATCTTCCGACCCGCCGTCGCGCTCCGCGCGCCGGAGCACCGAGTTGGCCAGATACCAGCGGAAGTTGACGCCGGCGACGGGATCGTCGAGGTCGTAAGGAGGCGTCGTCATCACTCGCGCAGAGCGTGAGTCGGCAACCGTCTCGGCACGCCCGTCCCCGCAGGGAGTCCGCCGCCTTACCGTCATGACGACGGTGGCGCGCGTGTGTTTCGCGAGGAGGCGTTCGACGCGGCACGCGAGGTCGTAGACGTGGCGCGCCTCCTCGACGCCCGCCACGAGGGCGCCGCTGTCCCGCCCGCCGTGGCCCGCGTCGAGGACGAAGGTGACTCCCGCGAGGTCGGCCGCTCGAACCCGGTTGACGAACTGCGTCGCCTGCAGCCTCCCCTTCTCCTCCTCGATCCGCGCCGGATCGTCTTTCGGGCGGAACTCCGGCGAGAGGTCTTCGACGGGGATCTTCACGGCGTAACCGACCGGGATCGCGCGCACGTCGGCGATCCCGCTTCGCACGGCAATCTCGGCCGCCTTCGCGTTGACGTCCTCGGCGTGCACGCGCCCGGTCAGCCGGACGACGACGGCGGAGTAGAGCGCCTCCCCGCGCCGCAGCCGGTACGTCGCGTAACGGCCCTTCTCGTCGCGCCCGAACTCGAGAGGGCCGGCCGGCTCGGCCGCGGCGGCCCTCGCCTCGTCGCGGAACGTCGGCGAGAGAAGCTTGAGCGGGATGCGAACGACCTGCCCGCGCT
Organism: Thermoanaerobaculia bacterium; assembly: GCA_035646435.1. Taxonomy (GTDB): domain Bacteria; phylum Acidobacteriota; class Thermoanaerobaculia; order UBA5066; family Gp7-AA6; genus Gp7-AA6. The sequence goes on from DASRPJ010000323.1 coordinate 2,440, forward strand.
GGGTCTGCAGCGAAGCGAGCGCGTTCGCCGCGCGCACGTCCCGGTACTTCGCCCCATCGCCGGTGAACCACTCGGAGATCCGCCAGAGGCTCTCGGGCTTGCCGGTCAGCGCCTTCACGTGGTGGTTCCACCCCTCCGCGTCCGTCGAGTCGTCGGGAAAGAGGGCCTGGATCGCTATCCGCCGGTAGTTCTCCGACAGCAGGCGGTAAGGCACCCGCACGAAGACGTCCTTGCGGAGGAGCTTCACTCCCTCGTTCTGCGAGAGGATCTCCTTCTTCGTCCGCGGGTCCTCCGTGAACCGGCGGACGAACGCGTCGAGCCCCTCGCCCGGCAGGGGGCGGGCCGCGAGGGTGATCTCGTCCCCCTCGCCGATCGAGACCTTGAGCTCGGGCGAGACGACGATCGCCTTGTCGTTCTGAAACTGCGCCAACGCGCGCGCCGCCATGAGGGCGAGGAGCGCCGCCGCGAGGCCTCTCTTGCGCGACACGACTATCGGACTCCGGCGGGCAGCTCGTCGGGCAGCGCGATCTCGCGTTCGAAGGCGGCGGCGGCGGCAAAGACGCTCTCTTCGCCGAAGCGGGGGCCGAGCACCTGGATTCCGAGGGGAAGGCCTTCCCGCGAGAAGCCGGAGGGCACCGAGATCGCCGGAAGTCCGGCGAGCGATGCCGGGACCGTAAAGATGTCGGACAGGTACATCGTCAGCGGGTCTTCCGTCTTTTCCCCGATCCGAAAGGCCGGTGACGGGATCGACGGGCACACGATCACGTCCACGTCCCGGAAAGCGCGCTCGAAGTCCTCCGAAAGGAGCGCGCGCGCCCGCATCGCGCGGCCGTAATACGCGTCGTAGTAGCCGGCGGCGAGCGCGAACGTCCCGAGGAGGATCCGCCGCTTGACTTCCGGCCCGAACCCCCGCGTTCGGCTCTCCTCGTACAGAGAGGCGAGGTCCGCCGCCGCGAGTCGGGGGCCGTATCGGATGCCGTCGTAGCGGGCGAGGTTGGAGGAAGCCTCCGCGCTGGCGACGACGTAGTAGATCGCGATCGCCGCGGGGGCGCGCGGAACCGAGATGGACGAGACGCTCCCTCCGGCCGCGGTGAAGACCCGGCGCGCCTGGTCCAGATTCTCCGCGACCTCGGGGTCGAGCCCCTCGGCCTCCGCCTCCGCCAGGATCCCGATCCGGAGACCGCCGCCGCCCCTCTCGACCGCGCGCTCGGGCTCTCCCGGCTCCACGGACGCGGTCGTCGAGTCGAGCGGATCGTCCCCCGCGAGAACGCCGTACAGGCGCGCGGCGTCTCCGACGTTGCGCGTCAGAGGGCCGATCTGATCGAGCGAGGAGGCGAAGGCAACGAGCCCGTAGCGCGAAACGCGCCCGTACGTCGGCTTGAAGCCCACGGCGCCGCAGCACGCGGCCGGCTGCCGGATCGACCCTCCCGTGTCCGATCCGAGCGCCCCCGGCACCATCCCGGAGGCGACGGCGGCCGCGCTGCCTCCCGACGAGCCCCCGGGGATCCTCTCCAGGTCCCACGGGTTGCGCGTGAGCTGGATCGCGCTGTTCTCGGTCGACGAGCCCATCGCGAACTCGTCCATGTTCGTGCGGCCAACGAAGACGGCGCCGGCCCGCCGGAGACGCGCGACCGCCGTCGAGTCCCCCGGGGCGCGAAATCCCTGAAGGATCCGGGACGCGCAGGTCGCGGAACGGCCGGCGACCCACATGTTGTCCTTGATAGCCATCGGGACGCCGGCGAGCGGCAGGTCCTCTCCGTCGGCGACCCGCACGTCCGCGGCGCGGGCCTCCTCGAGCGCGAGCTCCGGCGTCACCTCGAGGAATGCCCCGATCCGGCCGTCCTGCGCCTCGATCCGGGCGAGCGCGTCGGAGAGCACCTCCTCGGCCGACCGGCGTCGACTGCGGACGTCCGCCGCGGTCGCGACGACCCCGGGGGGGGCGGAGCTCAGAAGCGGCTCCCCGGCCCTCTACGGCGCGACCCCGGGCTCACTCCCCCCCTCCCACGACTCTCGGCACGACCCCGAACCCGTGCGCGAGCGACCCGGCGTTCTCTTCGAGGGCCCGCTCGCCCATCCCGGGCCGGGCGACGTCGGGACGGAACGGGGTCGCCGTCGAGGCGTCGGTGGCGGCCAGGCCGTCGTCGGGCAGCTCCTTCAGCTGATCGATGTAGGAGACAATCCGGTCGAGAGACCCGGCCCAGAGTGGAACCTCGCTTTCGGGCAGCCGGAGCCGGGCGAGCGCCGCAATCCGGCGCACGACTTCCGGAGTGACCGTGGAGGGACGGGAAGACATCCGAAAGATTGTAAGCGGTAAGAGCAGATTTGCGGACCCTCGCGTGCCGCGCCGCGTCCGCGAACCACTCGCGACGCTCCTCGCCGACCCCGCGCTCGACGCCCTCCGGGGAGTCCTCGCGGCGGAGGGGGCGCGCGCGTGGATGGTCGGCGGCGCGCTGCGGGACCTGGTCCTCTCCCGCCCGGTCAGGGAGCTCGACTTCGCCGTCGAAGGGAACGCCGAGACGATCGCTCGGCGGATGGAGGCTCTCGGGTTCGGACGCGCGGTCTTCCTGTCGGGCACGCGGAGCCCGAGGGTCTTCCGCGTCGCCGGGCGCGACCGCCTGCTCGATCTGGCCGAGATCGAGGGAGGGTCGATCGGCGCGGACCTCGAGCGGCGAGACTTCCGCGCCAACGCGATCGCGGTGGACGTTGCCTCCGGCGAGCTTCTCGACCCGTTCGGCGGCCTCGCCGACCTCGCCGCGAAGAGGCTCTCCCTCGTCGCCCGCCGGAACCTCGTCGACGACCCCCTCCGCGCGCTGCGCGCCGCCCGGCTCCTGGCGACGCACGGCCTGACGCCCGACCGGGAGACCTCCGGGGCGTGCCGCCGGGCCGCCCCCGCGGTCGCGCGGGTCGCCCGCGAACGCGTTCAGGCGGAGCTCGAAAAGCTCCTCGCGGCCCGGAGGGCGGTGCCCGCGCTGACGTGGGCGGCCGGCGCCGGACTCTTCGAGCCGTCCTTCCACCGGCCGATCTCCCCGCGTCGCGCCCTCACCGTCGCGTGCGCCCTCGCTCCGCTCGACTCGCCGACCGCCGCCCGCCTGCCGGCAGAGCGGCGCCGGCGGCTCCGGCTGGGGCTCCTCGCGAAGCGACTCGGCATGGATCCCGCGGAGGCGGGCGGCTGGCTCCGCCGGCTTCGCTTCGGAAACGAAGAGGCGAGCGCCGTCGGCCGGCTTCTCACCCTTGCGGAACGGGCGAGGCAACGCCCCGTGGGGGATGACGGGTGGCGCTGGCTCCTCGAGGCCGGCGAGGAGGCTTCCGACGCTCTCCTCCTCCTCGAGGCGAGCGACCCGAAGTCCCGGCCCGTCGTGCGGCGACTCTCCGCCCTCGTGCGCCGCCGGCGGCCGATTCCGGACGTCCGCGGAAAAGACGTCCTCGAGTGGCTCGGAATCCCGCCCGGGCCGGAGGTGGGAAAACTGCTCGAGGCCGTTGCCGTCGAGGCGCTCGCGGGGAGAGTCGGCACGATCGAGGAAGCCCGCGACTGGCTCCGGGGCCGGAAGGCGCAACGCCCGGTGAAGGGGCTTCGACGCCGATCCGGGAGCTCGTTCCGGCTATAATCGTCGGATCCTGAAACTCGCGGAATTCCTCCGGTTCATGGCTTCCAAGGAGGCCTCCGACCTCCACCTGAAGCCGATGAGGCCGCCGCTCCTGCGGCTGAAGGGGAAGCTCGTCCCGCTCAAGTCCGAGCCCCTCCAGCCGAAAGAGCTCGAGGAAATGCTCCTCGAGATCCTGACCCCCGCCCAGCGCGAGAAGCTCGAAGTGCATCAGTCCGTGGACCTCGGCTACGGCCTCCCGGGGGTGGCCCGGTTCCGGGCGAACGTGTACATCCAGCGGGGCTCGCTCGCGGCGGTCTTCCGCCGGATCCCGTTCAAGCTGCCGTCGATCCACGACCTGAACCTCCCGGAAGTCCTCGAGACCTTCGTTCCCCTGCCGGCGGGGCTCGTCCTCATCACCGGCCCCACCGGGTCGGGAAAGTCCACGACCCTGGCCGCGATCCTTCGGTCGGTCATCGAGCAGCGGCAGGTGCACATCGTCACGATCGAAGACCCCATCGAGTACCTCTTCGCGGACGGGAAGGCGGCGGTATCCCAGCGGGAGCTCGAGACCGACACGCCGTCCTTCCCCGACGCGCTGAAAAACATGTTCCGCCAGGATCCCGACGTCATCATGGTCGGCGAGATGCGCGACTGGCCGACGATGCAGACCGTCCTCACGGCCGCCGAGACGGGACACCTCGTCTTCTCGACCCTCCACACGAACAGCGCGAGCCAGTCGATCGACCGGATCATCGACTCGTGCCCGGTCAACCAGCAGCGGCAGGTGCGCTCCCAGGTCGCCCTCGTCCTCCGCGCGATCGTCTCCATGAAGTTGATCGAGAAGTCGGACGGCTCGGGGCTGCTCCCCGTCGTCGAGATCCTCATCAATTCCCCGAAGGTCGCCAAGCACATCGAGACGGGCGAGACGAAGGAAATCGGGGAGGAGATGGAGAGCTCGGTCGCGTACTACCGGATGCAGACGATGAACCAGTCGCTCATCGCGCTCCTCGTCAACGAGCGGATCACGTACGAGCGCGCGATGGAGCTCTCGACGGACCCCGAGGATCTTTCCCTGAAGCTCCGGAAGCTCTTCCCGGAGATCGAAGAGCGCGGCGAAGGAGGCCCCATGGCTTCGGACAACGACTTCTCACACATCGCGAGGCTGATCGAGACCAAGCAGCTCTACGAGCAGCAGGAGCACAACTGGCGCATGCGCCTCACCGAGAAGGACGAGGAGATCGGTCGCCAGCGCGCCGAAACCGTCGAGCTCCGCCGCGTCGCCGACGAGCGCCACCGGGCGGCCGCGGAGCTCGAGGCGGAGATCGCGAAGCTCCAGGCGGAGAACGAACGCGTCTCGAAGGACTCGCAGCAGAAGATCTCGCAGCTGAACGAGCGCATCAAGGAGCTGAACCAGAGGATCCTGGTCGCCGAGGGAGGCCCGAAGGCCGCCGCGGGACAGGGTTTCCTGAAGAGGTAGTTTTCAGCGCGGAGCGGTCACCTCGCCGCGCGACACCGG
>DASRPJ010000324.1:0-7769 GCA_035646435.1 Thermoanaerobaculia bacterium
GCGGCACTCCACCTTCCGTCGTGACCTTGCCGGTCAGCGAGGCACTCGGGATGCCCTGGGAAAATCCGAAAGCCGCGGCGAGCAGGAAGGCCGCGGCGACCGAGACGAACCTTCCGGTTTTCATGAGACTCCCTCCGAAAAAGGGCCCGGCGGGCGGAAGGCCCGCCGGGCGAGTGAAGGCGAAGAAACTCAGAACGAGACTCGCGCGCCGACCCGCACGACGCGGGGGCTCTGGGTCTCGCGGATCTGGTTGTAGGTGGACTGGTTGACGCGCCCGTTGCGCTGCAGCACGGTGCCGTCGTTCAGGACGTTGAAGATGTCCGCGGAAAGAGAGACCTGGAGGGGCCGGAGCTCGAGAACCTTTTCGAGCCGCAGGTCCAGGTTGTAGACGTCGTCGTACCGCCGGTCATCGAGGTTTCCGATGATCACGTCGCGCGGTCCGAGTCCGTCGCCCGGGTCGACGCGGTGGAAGTTCACGAGCGGATAGCCCTCGCGGCCGAAGAAGTTCGCCGCGACGTTGAAGCCGAGCGGCAGCTGATAGAGGCCGCCGACGTTGAACTGCCAGCGGGAGTTGATGAAGACCTCGCCCTTCGCGCCGCTCGCGGCGCCGGCGGGCGCGGCCGCGATATCGCTGCCGGCGCACGTCCCCGTGTAGGCGAGGCCGATCGCCGTGCCCGGCCATACGTGGGCGTCTCCGCCCCGGTTGTTGGTCGGGTCGTAACAGGAGTTGAGGCCGCCCTCCTGCGTGAGGTCCATGAAGCCGACGCTGCCCCGGGCCATCCACCGGTTCGAGAGCCGCTTCTGGAAGTTCAAGTCGATGCCGTGGTACTCGGTCTCCCAGTCGGGACGGTTCTCGATGGTGAGACCCGCGGGGATGTCGACGCCGTCCGCCAGGCGGTAGTACGGCTCGCTGTAGGCCGTGCCGTCGGCGAGCGTCCCCGTGACGTTGCCCGCGAGCACGAACGAGTCGCGCGTCAGGCCGGTCCGACGCGGGAAAATCTCTCCCTCGTAAGTGCGGTAGCTGTAGTTCAGCCCGACGACGAAGTTGGCGAAGACCTCCCGGTCGATGCCGAGGACGATCTCGTCCGTCTGTCCGGCGTCGAGGTCGGGGTCCACGCGGTTCGGCGAGATCGCCGCGCCGGGATTGTCCGGGTCGAGACCATAGAAGCTGACGAGCCCGCGCGCGAAGTCGAGCTCGTTTCTCGTGATGACGTGATCGCCGTCGTCGTTCCAGTAGTAGTAGAGGCCCGCGAGCTGACCCGGGTTCGTGAACGAGATCGTCGAAATTCCGAGCTGGTCCGCGTACCGGGCGTAGCTCGCCTTGAAGAGCGTCTTACGGTCCTTGCCGAGCGAGTAAGTCAGCCCGACGCGCGGGGAGATGTCTTCCCATTCGAAGCCCACCTCGCCGTCCTCGCTCCGGATCTCGGGAAGGAGGTCGGGGATGACCGGGTTCGCCGGCGTCACCGAAGCGACGTTCAGGCCGCGCTGGAGGTCGTAGCGGGCGCCCGCGTTGATCGTCAGGTTGCCGAACGTCAACGTGTCGCCGAGGTAGCCGCTGTAGTACTCGAGGTCGCCCGACGTCACGGCGCGACGGGTCAGCGTCGCGACCGGCTCGCCGAAGTTGGCGAGGTCGCCGTAGGAGCCGCTGCCCGGCCACGTCGTCGAGGAGGCCACGGGCGTCGAGCGGTACGAGAACCCGAACTTGAGCTCGTGGCCGAGGCCGCCCGTGTTGAAGAAGTAGGAGCCGTTCGCGTTCGTCTGGTGCTGGGGGCGGTTCGTGCGGTAGTCGAAGTAGCTCCCCTGCCAGACGCCGTTCTCGTCGATGAAGAGGTTATCGACTGCGAGCCCGCCCGCGGGCGCGAGCGAGAAGCCGCCGGAGACGTAGGAGTACGAAGCGCTCGCGAAGAGCGACGGAGAGAAGACGTGCGAGAGCTCCCCCTTGTACACGCGCGTCGGGCCGTCCTGGTTCCAGGCGGCCGGCGGGGGCCGCGTCGTCGAGACGTTCCTGCCGAGCTTGATCTTGTTCCCTTCGCTGAAGCTCACGGTGCCCGCGGTCGAGTCGAAGAACTGGATGTTCAGCTTCCCGTTCGCGTCCTCGAGCGTCGTCTTGTCCGACGCGTTCGTGATGGTGAGGAGGTCGATCTGGTTGCGGCCGTACGCGCCCCACAGCCAGAGCCGGTCTCGGATGATCGGGCCGCCGACCTCGACCCCGTAGTCCTGGACTTCGTCGATGCGGTTGCCGCCCGCGAAGCCCTGCGCCGCCGCCTCGTCCGGCAGGTTCGTGGACTGCCACTCGTTCTGCGCGAGAAGGACCCGCGCGGAGCCGTGGATGTCGTTCGTTCCCCGCTTCGTGACGAGGTTCAGCTGGACGCCGGGCGTCTGCGACGTCACGTCGCTGCCGCCGGTGGACGCGTTCATCTCCTCGAACGAGTCGAAGTCGTAGTAGGTCGGGGAGCTGCCGAGCGCCCCCATGTCGGTGATCGTCACGCCGTCGATGTTCCAGACGTTCTGGCTTCCCGCGGCGCCCTTTCCGAGGTAGTTGGTCTGCTGTCCGCTCTCGTTGCCGCCGACGTTGACCCGGTCCGTCTGTACGCCGGGCACCGTCTGGAGAATGACCCACGGGTCGCGCGCGGTCGGGATCGCCTTCAACTCGACCTGATCGATCGTCGCGCCGGTCTCCACCTTGCGCGTGTCGATGAGCGGCGACTCGCCCTGCACCTCGACGCTCGCCTCGACGGTCGAGAGCTTCAGCTGCGCGCTCGTGTTGGTGTTCTGCCCGACCGCGACCTGGACGTTGGACTTCGTGACCTTGGAGAAGCCCTGCAGGTCGTAGTTGAGCGTGTACACGCCCGGATCGAGGCTGACGAACCGGTACTCGCCGCGCGCGTCGGTCGTCTGCGTCCGCGGCGCGCCGATTCCGGAGAGCGTGACGGTCACTCCGGGAAGCCGGCCGCCCTGCTCGTCCTCCACGTAACCGTAGAGGTTCCCCGTGAGTTGCTGCGCGCCGAGCGGCGCGACCAGCACCGCGAGCGCGAGCGCGAGCGCCACCCACCCGGCGGCCGCGAGGGGCCGTCCGAGCTTCGAGATCGAGATCCTCATGTTTTCTCCTCTCCTGTCTGCAGTCGTGCTGCGGGAAATGGGTCCGTTCACGGGGGGGTCTGAAAAGCAACGCGGTTGCCACGGGCCACGCGGGCGCGCGAGCGACGGATCGCGCGGTGAGAGGGACGAGATCGGCCGGCGAGCGGACGGAGTGACTGCGGAAGAAACCGCGCGCCGCGCGCTCTCCAGAGCGCCGTACGAATCCTCAACTTCTTGGACGTCGCGCCGGTCGCGGCGCCGGACGTCCGCGCTCGCGAAAACGGGGCGCGCGCGCCGGAGGGCGGGGACGAAGCGGGTCACGAGCGGGATGGAACTTCGCGGGCCTCCAGCGCGCCCGAGCCGTAATCCGGTTTTCCGGACGTTTTGCGCCGGCCGACGCCCACCGATTCGCCGCGTCGCCTCCGGGAGAGAAAAAGGGGACAGATTTATTTTTCGCGTCCGAAGGCGCGCCCGCGGGGCGTTTTCCGCCTCGTCCTCGAAAACGGGGTCCTCGTCCTTCGACGAGCGAAGTCGCGCGGTTTGAACGGCACTCGCCTTGCTGTCCCGCGGCGCCGTGGGCCGATCCCGAAAAACCTTTTCCTCGTCCGGGCCGTTAGAACGAGAGGGGGCCTCCTGAGATTGTCACCGCGCGCGGCGAGAGGGCCGATAGCGCTCGCGATCGCCTTCGCGGTCGCGGCGACGGCCGGCGCCGAAGTCGAGTCGGTTTTCCAGGGCGGGTCCGCGGGCGCCTCACGCCGGCGGGACATCGAACGCTCGCGCAAGCTCCTCTCCGACGTCCTGGAGCTCTATCCCGGAACGACGGTCGCGGTGGCCATCGAAGACCAGCTCGTCTGGTCGGCCGGATTCGGCTTCGCGAACGTCAAGAGGCAGCTCCCGGTAAGGTCGACGACGCGCTTCCGGATCGATCGCGTCTCCGAGGCGTTGACGGCGGCGGCGCTCGTGCGGCTCGCGGACGAAGGAAAGGTCGATCTCGATGCGCCCGTGCAGCGGTATGTGTCCGAGTTCCCGGAGAAGTCTCACCCGCTGACTCCGCGACTTCTCGCCGCGCACCTCGCCGGCTTTGCGACCTTCTTTCCTCCGCGCACCGTCCTCTCGAACTGCTCGCGCCCGGAAGACACGGTGCGCTCCCTCGCGACCCTTCCGCTCTCGCGGATACCGGGGACGCGTTTCCTCCACTCCTCACCCGGCTACGTTCTGCTCTCCGCCGTCGTCGCGGGAGCGTGCGGTCAGGACTACTTCTCGTGCATCCAGGAGAAAGTCCTCCGGCCCGCTGGCATGACCGCGACGACGCTCGAGGATCCGCGAATCCCGATTCCCAATTCGGCGACGCCCTACGAGCGCGGATGGTTCGGAATCCTCTCGGCGGCGCGGCCCGTCGACAACTCCTGCAAGTGGGGAGCGGGCGGCTTCGTCTCGAGCGCGGAAGACCTCGCGCGCTTCGGGCTCGCGCTCCTTCGCGGCGACATCGTGCGGCGTGAGTCGCTCCCGCAGCTCTTCTCCCCACAGAAGTCGTCCGCGGGCGAGAGCACCGGCCACGGGCTCGGGTGGCGCGTGGGCGTCGACGGCGCGGGGCGGCGCCGGCTCGTTCAGAGCGGCCGCACCGTCGGTGGACGATCGGTCGTGGTGCTCGTGCCCGAGGCGCGGCTCTCCGTCGCGCTCCTCGCCAACGTCGACGGCGAGCACCTGGACGATCACGCGCTGAAGATCGCGGCGCTCTTCGCGGAACCGGAGTAGAAGACTCACTCGACGACGACGGATCACACCGTCTTACGCCGTGTGACCCTTATCACTTTCCTTTGAGCGCGCGACCGGGCTCCCCGGATGAGCTCTTAGTCGCTCCGCAACTTCCATCGTTTCAATGCATTGCGAGATGGCACATGTCTCGCACTTCCGATGGTTCAGCTGCGCGAAACGAAATGCAGCGAGAAAGGGAAGGTCGCGATGCAAACGAATGGAAGGTGGAAACGGTCGATGGCGGCAGGCGTCCTCGGATCGCTCCTCTTCGCCGGCGTTTCTTTCGCCGCGGAGGGCCGCATGACGCCGCAGCGCAACAAGACGACGAGCGTGCGTCCGGCGACGGCCGAGCGCGGTCGCGTCGTCGACTTCAAGCCCGAGCGCACCGACTCCTGGCTCTGCGAAAACGTCAGCCCGTTCTTCTGCACGTACGTCCCCTCGGTCTCGACGAGCCAGCCCGCCGCGACGAGCGCGAGGCAGCGCGGCCGCAACTAGACTTCCGCCGATCCAGACTCCCGCGCGTCGGGGTTCTCGGTCGCCGGAAATCGAAAAAGCCCCTCGAAAGAGGGGCTTTTGCTTTAGGGTCAGGCCTGAATCCATGGCATGCCGGATATTCAGGCCTGACCCCAACGACTGACCGAGGTCTCGAGGCGGCGCTCCGGCGCGTGGTCCGCGGCGAAGTGCGGTTCGACGCGGGGAGCCGCGCGCTCTACGCGAGCGACTCTTCGAACTACAGGCAGGTGCCGATCGGGGTGGTCGTTCCGCGTGACCGCGACGACGTCCTCGAGACCCTCGCGCTCTGCCGGCGATTCGGCGCGCCCGTCCTCGGCCGCGGCGCGGGGACGAGCCTCGCGGGGCAGTGCTGCAACGTCGCGGTCGTCATCGACACCTCGAAGTTCTTCCGGCGGATTCTGGAAATCGACGCCGCGGGCCGGTGGGCGCGCGTCGAGCCCGGCGTCGTCCTCGACGACCTGAGGGACGCCGCCGAACGACACGGCCTCACGTTCGGGCCGGACCCGGCGACGCACGCGTGCTGCACGCTCGGCGGCATGATCGGCAACAACTCCTGCGGTGTTCACTCCGTCATGGCGGGCAAGACGGACGAGAACGTCCACGAGCTCGAGGTCGTGGCGGGAGACGGGACCCTGCTGACCGTCGGGAAGACCCCGCCGGCCGACCTCTCCCGCATCCTTTCCGAGGGCGGCCGCCGCGCCGAGATCTACGGGAAGCTCGCGGCTCTCACCGAACGGTTCGCGACGCTCATCCGCGCGCGCTATCCCGCGATTCCCCGCTGCGTCTCCGGCTACAACCTGCCGTGGCTCCTCCCCGAGAACGGGTTCGACGTGGCGCGCGCGCTCGTCGGCTCCGAGGGAACGTGCGCGTTCGTTCTCTCCGCGAAGGTGAAGCTCGTCTGGAGCCCGCCGGCGCGCGTCCTCGCAGTTCTCGGTTACTCGGACGTCTTCGCGGCCGCGGACGCGGTCCCGGCGATCCTGGAGCACCGCCCCATCGGGCTCGAGGGTTTCGACGAGCGGCTCATCGCCGACATGGAGCGCACCCGCCTCTTCCCCGAGAACCGCCGCCTCCTGCCGGACGGGCGCGGCTGGCTCCTCGTGGAGATGGGGGCCGCGGAGCCCGACGAAGCCCTCGCCGCCGCGCGGCGCCTCGTTGCGTCCTGCGCGGCGGATGGCGGCGTCGTGTCGTCGCGCCTCTTCGAGCGGCGCGAGGACGCGGCGCTCGTCTGGCAGATCCGCCAGGCCGCGCTCGGCGCGACCGCGCACGTCCCTGGCCAGGCGCTCACGTGGGAAGGGTGGGAGGACTCGGCCGTCTCACCGGAAAAGCTCGGACCTTACCTCCGCGAGCTCCGTGCGCTGCTCGACCGTTACGGCTATCAAGGCGACTTCTACGGGCACTTCGGGCAGGGGTGCGTCCACACCCGAACCGACTTCGACTTCGTGACGCCGGCCGGCATCGCGCGATACCGCGCGTTCCTCGACGACGCCGCGGACCTCGTCGTCCGATTCGGCGGATCGATCTCCGGCGAGCATGGCGACGGCCAGTCGCGGGGACGGTTGCTCCCGAAGATGTTCGGCGAGGAGCTCGTCGGCGCGTTCCGGGAGTTCAAGGCGATCTGGGATCCGGCGGGCCTCATGAATCCGGGCAAGCTCGTCGACGCGCGGCGACCCGACGAAAACCTGCGGCAGCGCCCCTCCGCGCCGGTCGAGACGGCGTTCGCATATGCCGCCGACGGAGGGGAGTTCGCCCGCGCCCTCCAGCGGTGCGTGGGCGTCGGCGAGTGCCGGCGCGAAAAGGGCGGCGTCATGTGCCCGAGCTACATGGTCACGCGCGAGGAGAAGCACTCGACGCGCGGGCGGGCGCGACTTCTCGACGAGATGCTGCGCGGCGAGGTCCTGACCGGAGGGTGGCGAGAGGAATCGGTCCGCCAGGCCCTCGACCTCTGCCTCTCCTGCAAGGGGTGCAAGTCGGACTGCCCCGTGGGCGTCGACGTCGCGACGTGGAAGGCGGAGTTTCTCTCGCGGTACTACGCGGGACGCCTCCGCCCCGCCGCGGCGTACTCGATGGGGCTCCTGCACCGCTGGGCGCCGATCGCCGGCGCGGCGCCCGGCGTCGCGAACTTCCTGACACAGACGCCCGGCATCGCGAGTCTCGCTCGCGCGGTTGCCGGAATCTCGCAGCGGCGCCAGATTCCGCGCTTTGCGCCGCAGACGTTCCGCGCCTGGTTCGCGAAGCGAGGGAAGGCCGCGGGTCGCGCTGCGGCCGCACGGGACGTCCTCCTCTTTCCCGACACCTTCACGAACCACTTCTCGACGGGAGTCGGCCGCGCCGCGGTCGAGGTCCTCGAAGGCGCCGGGTTCGCCGTCTCGCTCCCTCGCGAGCGCCTCTGTTGCGGCCGGCCGCTCTATGACTTCGGCATGCTC
>DASRPJ010000325.1:0-3854 GCA_035646435.1 Thermoanaerobaculia bacterium
CCGCGTACCAGTCGCGCGGCAGACGGCTCGCGTACGGCTCCTCCAGGAATCGGCGGCAGAGAAGCGCGATGACGCCCCGGTCCGTCTCGCTCCGGATGAGCCGGCCGGCCGCCTGAACGACCCGCGTCATTCCGGGCTGCAGGTAGGCGTAGTCGAACCCGGCCTCCTCCCGCTCCTCGAAATACCGCCGGAGGAGCTCCCTCTCGAAAGAGACCTGCGGGAGCGCGGGCGAGACGACGAACACCCCGGAGAGCACGTCACCGGGATAGTCCACCCCTTCCGCGTACATCCCGCCCGACACCGCGAACAGCAGAATTCCCTCGGGCGGAGGCGACGTGAGCGCGGCGAGCACCCTCTGCCGTTCGAAGGCCGAGAGATCCGCCCTCTGGAGGAGGAGTCTCGCGCGCGTCGGCGGCATGCGCTCCGCCACCGACGCGAGAAACCGGTAGGACGGAAACAGCACGAGGGCGTTCCCGGAATGCGCGTCGGACATCTCCGCGAGAAGCGTGGCGATCGGAGCGTAGTTCTTCTCCCGTGCCGCGAACGTCGTCCGAACTTTCGTCACGATGAGCACCTTGCGGTTCTCGCGGGGGAACGGCGGGGGGAGCGAGATCGACCCCGTGCGTTCGTCCGGGAGACCGAGCAACCGCTGGATCGCGGAATGCGGGGAGAGCGTGGCCGACATGAGGACCGCAGAGAACGCCGAACGGAAGACGGGGCCCACGGCGCGGGCCGGGTCGAGGCACACGAGCGCGAGCCGAAGGCCGGACTCGCGCCGTTCGACGACGCACGCGAAGTCCGGTCCGTACAGGTTGAGGACGGCCGCGAGCCGAAGAACGGTGAAATGGAGGTCGAGAACGGGGTCGTCCGGGAGAGCGGCTCGGGTGTCGCGTTTCCACTCGAGATATCGGAGCAGTCTCGGCTCCCACTCGGCGCGCCACGCGTGGATCCCGTCGGACGGCGGCGAAACCTCCGCGATCGCGTCCCCCTCGGGAAGCTCCTCCGCCGATCTCGCGAGAAGGGCGAGGAGGTCGCGAACGCTGGCGGCGAGGTCCGCGAACAGGTCGCCAGGCTCGAACGCCACCCTGTTCTCCAGGGCGAGCAGGTCGGACTCCAGGAGCTCGGGGGAGAAGATCTGCCGGGCGCGATCCGGCAGGTTGTGCGCCTCGTCGACGACGAGAATCGCGTCCTTCAGCTGCTCGCCGATCAGGTGACGCATCGCAACGCCCGGCTCGAAGACGTAGTTGTAGTCCGCCACGATTGCGTCCGCCCGCTGCGCGAGCTCGAGCTGGACCTCGAACGGGCAGACCTCTTCGCGCCGCGCTTCCTCGAAGACCACGTCCGGGTCGTTGTGCGGGTACGCGTCGCGAAGGCGGCCGAGGACGTTGGAGCGCGCCATCTTTTCCGGGTAGTTGCGGGCAAAACGGCAGAAGTCTTCGTGGCAGAGAATGCGGTCGTTCGCGCACATCTTCTCTTTCGCGCGGACCTGCAGCGTGTGGAACGCGCGCTCGTTCATCGCGGTCAGAGCGGAGACCGCCATCTTCTGCTGAAGGGTCTTGGACGTGAGAAAGACCACCTGCCGGCCGGTCCGCAGGCCGGCCACCATCGCCGGATGGAGGGCCGCGGCGGTCTTTCCCGAGCCGGTCGGCGCCTCCGCGAGCAGTATTTCTCCCTGCGCGATCGCGCAGTCGACCGCCTCCATCAACTTCTCCTGGACGGGGCGGGCCGCCGCGTGGGGGAAGGGCAGCCGATCGGCGGCAGCCGCCTTCCGCGCCCTCGCAACGGCCCGGGCCTTCCAGCCCCCGAGGAGACCGTGGAGGCGGGCCTCGACGTCGCGGTCGAACCGTTCGTCGTCGTAGGGGACCGCGAGGGAAAGCTCCTCGCCCGTGGCGATGTCGACGTATACGAGCGCCCCGGAAACGTGCGGGTGGCCGAGCCGGCGCCAGAGATAGCAATAACCGAGCAGCTGCCGCCGGTCGCGCTCGACGCCGTACCCGGAGGAGCGGAAGCCCTCGGAGGAGAGATAAGCCGACTTGAACTCTTAGATCAGCCACGAATCCTTCGCGCGCTCCACGCAACCGTCCAGGCGACCGGTGAGCACCGCCGTCCAGTCATCGACCGGCACGCGTGCCTGGAGGTGGACTTCGCAGCGGTAGGCGGCGTGCGTCTCGAGGCGCAGCGCGAGCACGCGGGAATGAACCTCGGTCCCCAGGCCCAGGCGCCGCCACCCGTCGCCGCGGTCGAAGCCGACGCGCCGGAAGCCTTCCTCTTCGGCGAGCTCGCGCACCGAGACCTCGAACGTTTTCGAGACGGGGTCGAATCTCAGAGAGGCCTCCCGCTCGATTGTCGGCGGAAGTCTCGCGACAAGCGACTATAATTTTCGAGTGTCACGGCCCATTCCTCTGCTCCGGATCGTCGGATGCCTCCTTCTCGCCTGCTCCCTCGCCGCGCCCGCCGGGTCCCAGGAAATCGCCCTGCTCCGCGCGGCCCTCGACCAGGCCTCGCTGCGGGTCCCCGGGCTGCCGGACGGCATTTCGATCCAGATCGCCGATCAGCAGACGGGTGAGGTGATCTTCGGTCGGAACCCCGACATGCCCCAGACGATCGCCTCGATCACCAAGCTCATCACGACCGCCGCCGCCATCCACTACCTCGGGCCCGACTACAAGTTCCACACGACGTTCTGGCGGCAGGGGCCCATCGAACGGGGCAACCTCGCCGGTTCCCTCCTCGTCGTGGGCGGAGGCGATCCCAACATCTCGGGCCGCTTCTACGGCGACGACATCAATGCCGTGTTCGACCGCTGGGCCGACGGGCTGCGGCAAGCCGGCGTGACCCGTGTGACGGGGGACATCCTCCTGAATGCGAGCTTCTTCGACTCCGTGGCCCGCCATCCCGACTGGCCCGCCGGCCAGGAGTCGCGGTGGTACCAGGCGCCGATCTCGGCCCTGTCTTACAACGACAACGTCGTCCTCGTTTCGGTGCGCCCCGGGTCGCGACCCGGCCGACCGGCCGGAGTTTCCTTCGAGCCTCCCGTCGACATCCTTCGCCCCGTGCCGCTCGCCAAGACCGTCGGGCGCCGCGGCCGCGTCCGGGTCGCCGTGTCCCGGGCCGCCGGCTCTAGCGCCGTGACCGTCTCGGGCACGGTTCCGCTGCGGCGCGCGTGGTGGTCGACCCCGATCACGATCGACCGCCCCCCCGAGTATTTCGGAAAGGCGCTGAAGAAGCGGCTCGAGAACGCTGGGATCGTCGTGACCGGCCGCGTGATCGATAGCGCGACCAAGCCGGACGCCGGCTGGACCCAGGTCGCCACGACCGAGTCCGACCTCCTCCCGACTATGGACGTCTGCAACAAACGGAGCCAGGGCTTCTACGCCGAGCAGATCTTCAAGACCCTTTCCGCGGCGAAAACCGGGCAGGGGAGCTGGTCCCGTTCCGTCGTCATGGTGAAGGAGTTCCTGGCAGCCCTGGGGCTGGACACGAATCGGTTCCAGGTCCGCGACGGCTCCGGCCTGTCCTCGGGGAATCGAGCCGCCGCCGCGGATCTCGTGCGGTTCCTCCAGGCGATGGACCGCCACCCCCACGGAGAGCTGTGGAGGAGCACCCTGGCGGTAGCGGGGGATGGCGCCGGCACCCTGAGGCATCGCCTGAAGGATCCGGTCACCCGCGGCCAGATTCTCGCCAAGACGGGCAGCCTGGAGCGAGTGTCCACCCTGGCCGGCTACGCGAAAGGGCGGTCCGGGAGGACGTACGTTTTCGCGATCCTTCTGAACGGCCGTGGGGTGAGCGACTGGGGCGGACAGGCTTTCCAGGATCGGCTCCTGCGGGCTCTCGTCGCGAACGGGTAGGTTCCC
>DASRPJ010000326.1:0-7159 GCA_035646435.1 Thermoanaerobaculia bacterium
GAGCATGAGGCCCGCGAACGTCTCTTCCACGGGGTTCGTCGCTTTGGATTTCATCTCCTTCAGCGCCGACTCCGGCACACGCTCGACCTCGAACTTGCGGCCCGAGCTCTCCTCGAAGATCCGGATCACCTCGTTCGGGGAAAGCGCCTCCGGGCCGCCGACCTCGATCGAGCGATTCCGGGCGTCCTCGCTCTCCGCTGCCGCGATCGCGATCGCCGCAACGTTCTTGTACGACACGTAGCTGATCTTCCGATCTCCCGACCCGAAGACGCGGGCGCGCGCGTTCTTCGCATCGAACCCCAGGTGCGGCCCGAGCCAGACTTCCATGAAGATCGACGCTTCGATCACGGTCCAGGGAATCCCGCTTTCCTTCAGCCGCTCGGCGGTCTCGCGCTTGGCGGCCTGGAGCGGGAAGTCGAAGTCGCGCCCCCCGACGCGGAAAGAGACGAAGACGAATCGGTCGACTCCGGCTTCCGCGGCGGCGGCGACCAGGTTGGCCTGGCCCTCGCGGTCCACGCGCTCGAGGGTGTTGCCTTCCTGCCGCGACTGGATCGCGGTCGCGGTCGAGTACACCGTACGGACGCCCCGGCACGCGGCGGGGAGCGACCTGCGGTCGGTGAGATCGCCGTAGGCGAGCTCGATTCCCTGACGTTCGAGTGCCGCGACTTTTTCGGCGCTCGACGACTTCCGGACGAGCGCGCGGACCGGTTTTCCCGCTTCGGCCAGACGCGAGCAGATCTCGCCTCCGAGGACTCCCGTAGCACCGACGACGAGGTTCACACGTCCCTCCTCAAGAATCTCGACGGATCATACGTTCTCCGTGGCTCGCCCTCATCCCGGCCCCCTTCGCCCGAGGGGGAGGGATGGCGCGGGGAATGCTTCCCTCTTCCGCCATGGCGCGAAGCCAGCCGCTCGCCCCGACCGGCTCCCCGCGAGTGGCGAGAGGGGGCAGAACCGCGGCCGCGCAGACGGCGGCGCCGCTCGTGCCGCCCCGGCCCACGATCCCGAAGCTGCGGCAGGCGGCCGCCGGGTGTCGCGCGTGTCACCTGTGGAAGCGGGGGACGCAGACCGTCTTCGGAGAGGGGAGCTCGCGGTCGCGGGTGATGTTCGTGGGGGAGCAGCCCGGAAACAGGGAGGACGTCGAGGGACGCCCCTTCGTCGGTCCCGCCGGGCGCCTGTTCGACGCGTCGCTCGAAAGGGCGGGAATCGACCGCGCGCAGGTCTACGTCACGAACGTCGTGAAGCACTTCAAGTGGGAGCCTCGAGGGAAGCGGCGCATCCACCAGAAACCGAACGCGGTCGAGATCGCGGCCTGCCGCCCCTGGCTGGAAGCGGAGATCGCCGTCGTCCTGCCGAGCGTCCTCGTGTGCCTGGGCGCGACCGCGGCGCAGGCGCTGCTCGGCCGCTCGTTCCGTGTGAGCCGCGAGCGCGGGCGTTTCGTGCCCTCGGCGCTCGCCCCCCGGGTCATTGCGACGGTGCACCCCTCGTCGCTCCTCCGGGCGCCGGACGAGGCGACCCGTCGCGCCGAGACCGCCCGGTTCGTCGCCGACCTCAGGAAAGTAGCCGGCGCGATCCGGGGGTAGCTACTTCGGTCTCTCGTTCTCCTTCCAGTCCTTGATAGTCGTCTTGCTCCCGCCGGGCACGGTCTCGATCTTCACCTCGTTGTCCGAGGTGAAGATGACGTGCATCTGCTGGTCGGCGGAGGAATAGGCGACGGGGTTCGTCAGGAAGGTCGCGTTCGCCTGCAGCGCGCCGCGGTCCGAGCCCACGTAGGCGTCGCCCGTCGAGTACTTCATCTTGTAGAAGCGCGGCGCACCCCGCTGCATCAGGCACTCGACGAGGTTGTTGCACGTGTCGCGGGTGACTCCCGCGGCCGCCGGGTTGAAAGTCGAGAAAAAGATCACTCCCTTGATGGCGAGCGAGTCGGTGATGAGGCGCTCTCCCACGACGAACTGGAGGAACCAGCCGCTCGTCGGCACCGTCGACGCGGGGGCTGCGGTCGGAGACGCGATGCTCAGGAGGTCGCTCTCCGTGCGGGTCGTCGTGTTGGAGTCGTCGATGACGTAGTAGAAGCGCTGCTTGAAGGAGAGGCTCAGCGGATCGACCGAGGAGAGGATGTCGTCCCGGTCGCCGGTCCCGAAGGCGAGACCGATGGTCGGCTTGCCGTTCGAGCTGAACCCGAGGGATACGGCCGTGGGGCGGAAGTAAATCGGGTAGAAAGGCTGCGTCGCGGGAGCAACCGGCTGAGGAGCCTGAAAGAACAGGAAAGGCTTCGCGGACCCGCTCGCGAAGTCGATCTGGTTGTCCAGGCGGCCGGAGGGAGGGCTCGACAGAGCGCGCAGGTCGGTGAGGTCGACCCTCCACACCTGGCCCTTGAGGTCGCCGACGTACACGGAGTCGAGGTAACCGTCTCCGTTCAGGTCGAACGCCGCCGGCTCCGAGGGAATGGACGCGAAGTACGTCGGAGTGCACCCTCCGGAGCCCGCGTTGACGCCGCAGCTCGAGTTCGCACGGAAGAGCACCTTTCCGGTTTCGACGTCGAGCGCATAGAGCCAGTTCCCGCGCCGGTTCATCCGCTGGCGGTCGAAGCCGCCGCCGAAGATCGCCACGTAGCGGTCCTCCGTCGTCGGGAGTGGCGCGGTCGTGTTGCCGCAATTTGCGGTGCAGACCCGCACGCGTCCCATCGCCGGCTTCGACCACGTCTCGCCCATGTCGCCGTAACCGACGCCGGGCGACGTTCCCGCGTCCTGGTCTCCCGTGTCCGTGATCTCCCAGAGGACGGTCGGCCACGCCCGCGCGGGCTGCGCGGAGCGGACCGCCGCGTCGGAGGCGTCCTTGCCGCAGCTCGGGTCTCCGTTCGCGTTCAGGCACTTGGGCGCGAGGTAGGTGCCCGGACTGGACGGGGGTCCGACGCCGCCGTTTCCGTCGCCGACGAGCTCGTCCGGTTGCGTGATGTCGAGGGCGAAGTAGCTTCCGAATGACGATTTCGGAGGGATGCTCAACGTTCCCTCGAAGGGCGAGCCTTCGCGCATCCCGCCGACGAGGAGCGTGTGCCAGGCCCGCTCGGACGGCGTCGGGGTTCCGGCGTGGCTGCCGTCGATGAAGACGTCCGCGGCGGCGGGGGCGCCGTCCACCGTCCATTCCATCTTCTTCGTCTGCGGCCCGGCCGCCTCGCGAAGGGGCTTGTAGATCTGCATGATCCCGCGGGGGGCGTACGCGAAGAGCTCGAGACCCGTCCCCAGGTCGTAACAGGGCGGCAGGCTCCCGTCCGACAGAGTGGAGCAGACCGCGTTGTCGCGATTGAAGACGCCGATCTCAAAGGCGTGGAGAAGGCCGTCGTTCGCGCCGGCAAAGAGGACGCGCCTGCGCTGCCGGTACGTCTTGAAGAACGCCTGGTAGTTGTGGAGGTTGCTGTTGTAGTACGCGACGTCCGCGGGCTGCCCCACGATCAGGGGGTTCGAGTGAAAGATGTCGCCGAGCTTCAACCCCAGGTATCGCTGGTTCGCTTCCGTCGTCGTGATGACCGCGTCGCGGTCCCCCCAGATGAAGCGCAGCGCCTTGTTCGCGTCCACGTCCGTGATCGCCGGAAGGAGCGGCGAGGGCGGGCTCGTCTGCGGCCCGAGGAGCGCCTTCAAGGCCGGCCACCAGGTCGCGGTCGGCGTGTAGGTCATGTCGTAGCGCGCCTCGGGCACGGCCGCGGTCGAAGGGATCGGGACTTCGGCGACCGGGTCCGCGTAGCCCTGCGGGAGCGAGAAGACGATCTTGCGTCCGGGGTAGAAGCGCGTCCCGATCGTCGAGACGGTGTCGTTCGAGTTGTCGAGATAAGTCGAGCTGGACGGCGCGGCGCCCGGCTGGAGAACGGCGGTCGGATCCGTCGCCCCGGTGCCGGGAGTGTGGGCGAGGTTCTCTCCCGCGTTCCAGAGCAGGGAGGAGGGGTCGTTGGACGGCGCCGGAAGCGTGAGCCCATTGTCCGGGTCGTTCAGGTCGTCGATCGTCCTCTCGCCGAGCTGGAGCTTCCCCTCCCGGTCGAGCCGGTAGCCGTTCACCCGGCCATTCCAGATCGACCGGTTCTTCGTCGCATTGAACGTGGCGAGGTAGACCATCTGGTCGCCGCCCGCCTGCACCGAGGAAACCGTCGCCGACGCAAAGTCCTTCGAAGCCTCGTTCACGAAAGACGTGATGTCGGACAGGGCGACGTAGAGCTCGTCCGCGCTGTTCACCGGAAAATAGCCGGCGGTCCCGTCCGGCAGGATCGCCCCGGTGTTCTGCGCGATGCAGCGCCCGGTGTCGGAGGTCGCGACGGCGCTCGCCCCGAGCCCGATGACGTAGACCGGCACGCCGATCTGCTTCAACTTCTTGAGAACGTGGCTCGTCAAGAAGGAGCAGTTGTCGTTCTGGCAGCCGTTGAAGTTGTCGTAGATCAGTATCGCGGCCGTGTTGCGGCAGGACTTGTTCGGGTCGTCGACCCGCTGCCCGTTCTGGAAGCCGTCGATCGCGACATTGCTGAAATAGTCGTAGATGTTCTCGAGGAGGTTCTTGATCGGGGCCTGGGACCCGTTGCGGGTCGTCAGGATGACCTGGTTCTCCGGGATGTCGAGCGAGACGTCGACGCCGCCGAGGAGGTCGGGGTCGCAGCCGTCGGCGTACTTGCTGCCCGCGCCGGTGTATCCGGGGTTGGCCGGGTCGCTGACGGTGTAGGCGCCCGTCGTCTGGTTGTAGGACACGAGACTCGCCTGAGGCCTCAGGAGGCGCGAGATGCAGGGCTGCGAGTCCTGCTGTGGCTTGCACGTCGGGCCCCAGAGGTAGTCCCGCGGGATCTTGACGAGCGGTTGAGGATTCGAATTGCTCTGGAACTGCCAGCCGGAGCAGTTGGCGTTGACGTCGAAGTCGCTCTGCGCGTCGCTCAGGAAACCGATCGCCTTCCCGCCGTTGGGGCCGGTCTGGAAGAAGAGGTCCTGGCCGAGGGACACCGGGGGGATGTAGGAGATGGTGACCTTCGCGGGGTTGCCGTTCGGAGTCGTCGACGGGGTGTTCCACGACGTGTCGCCGGCGTTCTTCTCCTGGTACTCCTTCTCAACCTCGACCGCGTGCGCGGGCGCCGGCGCGGAGAGCGAGTACGCCGAAAGGGTGGCGTCCGTGAAGGCGTCGCCGTATTCACCCCGTATCAGCCGGATCTGGATCCGTTGCGTCGGGGAGAGGTTGATGTATGCGAGCGAATCGCCCTTGACCCCGAAGAAGGGTCCGGTAACGGTCGCGGCGGCAGGCAGCGCGATGAACGCCGGCGACTGGTCGGTGCACGAGGGCACCGTTTTGCTCGTGCAGGGGCCCGGCCCCAGGTTGCCCCACCGCTCGATCGTCCCCGCGGGCTCTTTCCAGGTCTCCGACGGGTAGTCGACCGTCATCGGCGCGTAGAGCCAGTGCTTGCGGAAGATCGTGATCGACCCCGCGTTCGGGTTGTGCGAGAAGCTCGTGAGGCCGAAGTTGTACTGACCGGCCTTGTCCGAGACGAACCGGGTGACGACGCGCTTGGAGGCCCCCATCTTGCTCGCTTGCGAGTCGGCGTCTCCGTCCCAGGAGCTCGTGGAGCCCTGGATCGGCTGGGTCGTCGTCTGCGAGTTGCCGAAGACGATGAGGACGTTCGACGGCGCCGAAGTGCGCACGAGGAGGTCCTTGTCGTCGGCCGCAGCAGGCCGCTTCTGCCAGGAGAGCACGAACAGGAGAGCGGCGGCGATCCGCGCGCGACGAGCCGTAACGAGCGTCATTGGGGGATCCTCAGTTGCTGCGGGTAGACACCGACGTCTGCGGTGATCATCTTGGCCGCCTGGATCGCGCTGCCCTGGGCGGTCGAAGTCAGGAAGTAGAAGTTCTCGACGATCTGGGTCGTGCCGTACGACGTGCCGTGGGACTCGATCTGGTCGCCGGGATGGATCGTGTAGCCGACGTTGATCGGACGGCTCACGGCGACGTCGATGTCGCCGGACAAGCCGGGGTAGTGGCTCGAGACGCCGACCGGCATCTGGCCGCCGACGAAGTTCTTGTCCGACGAGAGCTTCGCGGTCGCGTAATCGACCCCCGAGCACGCGGCGTAGAACACCTTCGAGACCTTCGTTTCGTTGCCGGAGAGACTCTGCTCGGTCGTCGCGGTGAAGAGGAGCGCGATGCCGAGCACGGTCAGAATGAGAAGGAGCAGCATCGAGAGAAAGAGCGCGAAGCCCCTCTCACCGTGCGCTTTTCGTTTCGGTGGGCGCATCACTGGTAGTTCCGGAGCGCCACGGCGAGCGACTGGACGCGGCGGCGGTAGGGACGGCCGGTCGCGGAGGGGGAGGAGAACGACTGCGCGGTGGAGTCGAGCATCTTGACTCCCCGGGCCCCCGGCCCCTCGTACTTGAAGTCCGGGTCGGACGCCTTGACGAGGAGCGACAACCACACCGACCGGAGCGCGGGCGTGGCGAGCGACGGGTTCGGCGGCCCGCTCGGGATCGACGTATCGATGAAAGCGTCCACGACGCGCGGCTCGGAGGCGGAAATGAGGAGCGACGTCTGAACCTCGGTCGCGACGTTTCCGACCCACTCGTCCGCGTTGACGCTCGCGAGGTTGACGACGGCGGGCGAGATTCCCCGATCGGACCCGCCGCCGGCGACGCCGTCCACTCCGTAGGCGACCTGAAAGTCCTCGACCTCGTCCACGAGCGGCTGGACGTCGTAGTTTCCCGAGACCGGGTCGAAGAAAGCCTGGGCGAGAGCGGGGTGCGTGTCCACCGTCGAAGTGGAGCCGTCGGACGGTCCCTCGTCGACGAAGTACAGGATCTCGTCGATCGCGCCGCCCGCGTACGGCTGCGAGAGCGACGGCGCGCCGCCGGCGGGAGCGTTCAGCTTGCGCGCCCCCGCGTCCTGCGGGTTCATCGTGAACGTGAACGTGTCGGCCGTCTGCGTATACCAGGTCCCCGTCGTGTCGACGAGGCCGACGTAATAGAGAGGAATCAGGTAGAGCTTGCCCCCGGCGGTCACCGTGCGGGTCGAACCGTCGGCAACGACGAAATAGAAGGGGCGGGTGCGGTTCGAGATCCCGGGCGTCGTCCCCGACGGATAGTTCGGCACGCCGTTGTTGGCGACCGCCCGGATCGTCACCGCCATGGCCGTACTCGAGTCGCACGGCCCG
>DASRPJ010000327.1:0-3042 GCA_035646435.1 Thermoanaerobaculia bacterium
GGTTGTAGTGAGCGTTCACGTCTTCGGGGTCGATCGCGAGAGTCTTTTCGTAGGCGGTCACCGCCTCCGGGAAGCGCCCGGCGAGCCACAGGACCTGCCCGAGCGAATTCCAGGCGACCCGGTCGAGCGGAAACTTCTCGAGCACGGATCGAAGGTCCCGTTCGGCGTCGTCGAGCCGCCCCTCGTCGCGGGCGACGATCGAGCGAAAGAACGCCGTCTTCTGCCAGTTCGGCCGGATCTTTTCCGCGAGCGCGAGCGATTCGGTCGCGTCCGCGAGGCGGCCCTCCGCGATCTCCGCCCGCGCGCGGTTCAGGGGGCCGTCCGGCTTCTCCGGCGCGAGCTCGAGCACCCGGGTCCAGGCCTGCGCCGCCCCCTTGAGGTCGCCCTGCAGGAAGAGGCCGATCCCGTAGTCGTTCCACCGCAACCAGAGTTTGTCCGGGTTCCCGCGCTTGACCTCCCTCTCCCCTTCAGGGCCGGGGTGAGGCGCGATCGACAACACAACCCGGTCCTCGGCGAGCGTCGTGACGGGCAGAGAGGGGTGCGCGGCGCCGAGCGAGAACGTCGTGTAGTCGCGCGTGAACTTCCGATAGTGCGTGCCGGCTTCGAGCTCGATCTCGTTCTGGGCGTTCTCCGGAACTCGAATCCGATAGTGCACGACGCGCGCGGCTCCCGGTCCGATCTGGTTGCTGTAGAGGGTCGAGTGGATGTCCTGGGGCTGCCGGCGGTCCATGTGTCCGCCTTCGTGATCGACGGCGAAGACCCCGAGCCGGTCCGCGGCGGGGTCGAGGCGGCCCGCCTCGTCGAGAACGCCGCTCCGAAAGAACGGAGCTCCGCCGAGCGTGCCCTCGAGCGACACCCACGTCTCGTTCGAATCGGCGGTCCCGTTCGTGTACGGGTGTCCGACCCCGCGCGTGCGCACGACGACCTCGACGTCGAGTGTTTCACCGGGGCGAACGGCGGGCAGCGGATCGTCGAGGACGAGGAGCTCTCCTCCCCGTCGGATGGCGAAGAGGTCGACCGTGAGGACCTGGTTCCGCAGGAACTCCTCGATTCGGCGGACCGTTTCGCGGTCGCCGCGCACGAACGGCAGAGCGGCGTTCGCCGCCGGGAAGAGGTGGTCGTGGAGGACGCCCCCGCGGTTCCCGAACTCGTCGGAAGCGAAGGGCGGGAGGTGGCAGTCGCGGCACGCCTTGGGCTCCGGCGGGTCGTAGAACGACCGCACGGCGCGTCCCGAGACGCCCGAGTCGTACCAGGTGTCGTAGTGGTTCTGGCCGCGCATCCACCGGTAGTCGTTCAGCGCCGGTATCAGGGCCACCTTGTGGCAGGTCGAGCAGAACTCGGGGGTCCGGTGAAAAGGCTTCAGAAAGGTCTTTCGGTGGAGCGAGGGCTCCATGCGGATGAGCAGCCGATTGATCGCCCGCAGCGCTTCGTTTTCCGAGAAGGCGAACGGGTACTGCTTCGACTCCTCGATCACGTACGAGCCGTTGCCCCGCACGTCCTTGACCTCGGTGATCGAGTGGCACGACATGCAGGTCAACCCCTGCTGCGCCTCCCACGAGTCGTAGGAGAACTTCGCCTGGGTCGCGGCTCCCATCTGCCCGGTGAAGAGCACGACCGGGTCGTGGCAGCCGGAGCACCATTTCGTACGCTCGCGGCCGACCTGGTCCGCCATGAGCTCCACGCTCTTTCGATAGAACGGGTTGTTGAACGACGAGAAGCGGTGAGCGGAGCGCTCCCACTGGTGGAACGAGTCGGGGTGGCACTCCTGGCAGTACTCGTTCGCGGCGAGCTTTCGCCCGTCCAGGAGCCCCTGGTCGAAGGTCTCGGAGGAAGACGGGAAGAAGACCGTGTCACCGCCCATGTTGACGATCCGCTTCGGCGGCTTCTCGAGCCGCGCCACGATCGCCATCGCGCCGAGGAAGACGACGACGGCGCCGCCCCAGGCGAAGAGCCGCCGGAACTGGAGCTGGTGGGTGTGCGCCCGGCGGTGGAGGATGAAAGCGACGAGCGCGAGCGGCACCGAGGCCACGTGCGCGAGCCAGACGAGGCGGTTGTTCAGCGTCGCGCCGCGGAACGTCATGAAGACCCCGGAGACGACGCAGACGACGGCGAGCGAGAAGATCGCGACGCCCGCGTACTTCGCCCGCTTGTTCCACATCCGGATCATCCGCTTCGCATGCGTGACGGCGAAGACGAAGAAGGGGATCGCGATCGCCACCCCGAGAACGAGGTGGAGAAGAAGCATCGCGTAGAAGAACGACGTGTCGCGGGTGAACGCGACGAGGTAGATCGCGTTCGCCGCGATCAGCCCGAGGGGGATGAGAAGGAGCCGATAGAGCCGGCGCTGCCAGGGGCGGAGAACGCCGGACGGCTTCGAAGGAGAGCCGGGCACGGTCATGCCCGCTGATTTTAGCCTCGCCGGCTTTACGGCTCCCGCTGCGCGGGCAGGTAGATCGCGTCGCCCGACGTATTGTCCACTGCGACGCCGTAGGCGAGGACCCGGCCCGCGCCGCCCTCGACGCCGAACTGGAGGTAGATGTTCGCCGCCGTCGCGCCCGCGCCCAGGATGTCGGTGACGTTCTGCTGGAGCGACGTGTTCGCCGGCAGGAAATAGGCCTTCGACCCGAGAAGCGCTCCGGTGTCGCCGCTCCGCACGAACACGCGAACTGCGACGTCCGCGCCGCCGACCTCGGCCATGCCGAAGTTGGAGCGGTAGCCGGTCGAGAGGTTCGACTGGTCGAGGTGGATCGCGGTGACGGTCCCGCCGCCGAGCCCGATGGCGCTCGAGGTCGGCAGGCCGGGGATGAAGAACCCGAACGTCCCGCCGAACTTTTCGACGAACGTCCGAGTCGAGACGACGAGCCTCGCCGGTCCGCTCGGGTGGATCCGAAGGCCGGCGGCAGAGGGGTCCTGGAGCCCGAACTCGGTGTTCAGTACGTCGAGCTTCTCGATCGTCTGACCGGGCGCCAGGGTGTAAACCCGGGGCGACGCCGGCGTTCCCGTCAGGACTCGGGGAAGGAGCGAAACGGTCAACGTCACCGG
>DASRPJ010000328.1:0-3793 GCA_035646435.1 Thermoanaerobaculia bacterium
ACGACCCCGCGCGTCCCGAGTGTCGCGAGGAACCGAAGGTCCGGAACGAGCCCCCGAACCGTCTCCTCGGAGTCGAGCTCGACGAGATAGTCGAAGGGAGTCTTGCCGACGTACTTTGACGGGGCGCCGAGCGCCTCCACCAGCCCCGTCGGCGCCTCGACCGCCTCGTCCGGCGTCGCCGGGAAGTCGAGCTCGATCCAGTCCTTCTTCCGAACGGCGGTCAGGAGCCCGCTCTTCGTGTGAAACCGGGCCGTCTCCTCGTGCCCCAGAGCCCCTCGCTCCCACAGCACGTGCGCGCTCGCGAGGGTCGCGTGCCCGCAGAGGTCCACCTCCGCGACCGGTGTGAACCAGCGAAGCCCGTATCCGTCGGGCCGGTGGAGGAGGAAGGCCGTCTCCGCGAGGTTCATCTCCGCCGCGACGCTCTGCATCCAGGCGTCGTCTTTCGGCTCGGTCAGCAGACAGACTCCGGCCGGGTTGCCCGCGAAGGGCTTCGAGGTGAAGGCGTCGACCTGGGTGATTGTGAGGGGCATGGCGTCTCCTAACTACTGTACGGCGTTCCGCCTGATCCGGTAATTATCTCGAACCGGATCACTTACAGGATTCCCGCGGGCGTGTCCCAATCCGCCCCCCGCGCCGGCACTTCAAGACGCGGCGAATTCTCGAAAGGGTCCCGTCTCCGGCAGCGGAGGGCTGCCGGAGCTCCTCGAAAGGAACGGCCATGTGCGAAGAAACCGGAGGTCATGCGGGGGCGCGAGACCGGGCGGGAAAGGTCGGCGCCGACGCCGGCGGCGAAATGGTCGTCGCCAAAGTGCCTCAGGGATTCGAGACCCGGATCAACATCCGGCTCGTTCCGGGCCGTGACGTCCGCTTCCCGCCGGAGATCTTCGGGTGCCGCCCGCGCCAGGGGGCCCCGCGCCGGGAGACCGAGCCGCTTCCGCTGCCGGGCGGTCTGGCCGACCGGTTCAAAGACGTCAACAAGAAGGTCATCGAGTGGCTCGCCCGGGAGCCGGCGAATGCGCGGCTCTTTCTGGAGCGTCCCGTCGAGGCCCTCCTGAAGGCGGGAGTCGAGCTGACGCGCGCCGAGCAGAAGGCTCTCGCGCGATCCCGAAGCGCGGCGTCCGACTCGATGGTCGTCCCGCCCGGCGTCAACGTCGTCGGGCTGACCGTCTCCGCATATCCCAAGGGACGCGTGGGCGGGCTCAAGAGGGGACCGAGGCCGAAGAAAGAGCACGACGCCGCCGAGTGCGAACCGACGGGAAAGGAGTAGGCCATGGCACTCGATCGCACGGCCGGTTTCGACATGCTCGTTCAGATTTCCGAGAACGAGCTCAACAACCAAATCGCCACGCTCTTTCTGGCCGGCGAGCGGTTTCCGCCGACGATGAACGTTCCGGTCAACCAGGGCGGCGTCGTCGGTACCGCCACCCTGAACTTCACGACGCCGGTCGCGGACCTCGACCGTCCCCGGCCGAGCGTGGGCTTGACGATCCCGTTCGTGAACTCCCAGCTCCAGATCACCGCCCCGGTTGCGACGACGCTCGCGCCGCTCGCCGGAATCATCACGATCGTGGACCAGATCGAGATGATCACCGTGGGCGGTACCCAGATCGCGACGATGGACTTCAACAACGGCGCACCGGTGGTCACCGTCGCTTTCGATGCCGCCTCCCAGGTCGTGCTCGGGCCGAGCCTCGCTGCCGCCGGCCTCACGCTCGCGCAGGCGCAGAACATCATGGCCGCGGCGGTGGTTACCCAGCTTCAAACGGGACTCGGACGCTTCGATCTCTCTCCGGCGATCCCCGTCTTTGACGACGCAGATCCGACCACCGTCTTCGATCTGGACGTGACCACCGTCAACGACGTGACCGCCGCCGACCGCGACTGCCTGACGTTCGGAGTCCGGATGGCGAACGACTCCGGGGGCAACGTCAACGGCGTGACGACGAGCCTCATCGCAGCCGGCAACGAGACGCTCCTCTTGATGAGCAACTTCTGGCTTCTCGCTCGGGTGATGCGCCCGCGTGTCGCCGGGGCGCTCGGGCTCCTGCTGACCGACTTCGATACACCGCTCCGGCTGAACAACAACGTTCCGGCGCCGGGGGGAACGGGAACGCTGACGCAGCTCGAGGCGCGAGTGATCGGGAACCAGATCCGCGTCGATGGACGCGCGACGGCGTCGGGCACCGGCTGGAGCGCGGTCTCCGATTTCACCTTCTTCATCAACATCGGTTTGGCAGGAGGCTCCCTGACGATCACCCCCACTCCGCCCGACGTCGACACCGATGTCGATCTCGAGTGGTGGGTCTGGCTGGCGTCTCTCGGCCTGGGGGGACTTTTCGGCGGAATCATCGGCGTCATCGTGGCGGCGATCGTCCTGGCCATCGTGGAAGCGGTCGCGGAAGGCGTCGTCAACGGCCTCATCGCGGGCGGTATCGGCGGCCCTCTCGGTGCCATACCCGCTGTCCCGCTCGGCCCGATCGGCGCCGGCTTGGACGTGGTCGGGGTCGATCTCGACGACCTGGAGCTCCGCTCCTCGATCATCCGGTCACTCTCCGTTCCCGTGAAGAACCAGGGCTCTCACACCTCGCTCGACGGCTTCACCGTGGATCTCGACACCGGCGCGATAGCCGATGACGTCGTGTACGGGACCGACCTGGTCTGGGACCCCTCGCGGGGGATCTCCACGAGCGGTCCGGCCGGCCTCACCATCACCGGAGCCTCGTTCGGCGGGCTCACGCCGGTCCAGGTCTCGATGATGCCGCTGTCGTCGAGCCAGATTCCCTTGAGCCTGATTCCCTTCAGCTTCCCGCCGTCGTTCCCATTCTTCCCGCACGACAGCGTCGTGTTCGGCGCCCGCACGTCGGACGGCCGCTACGCGAAGGCCCGCGCGTTCCGGGACCTTTCCCGCGGACTCGCCCTCGACCTCCGGTGGGTCACCTGGGACACCCCGTCGATGCAGCTCGACATCGCCGCCCGCTGGTCCGTCTGCGAGCGCGGCGAAGTGACCGAGTACATCCGCCCCGACTGCTCGTACTGTCGCTCCAATCCCGTTCGGTGGTGCGGCGTGTTCGAGGCCTGGCCGAGGCTGATGGCGTTCCCCGTCGACTACCAGTGGTGTCTCTGTGGGACGGTGATCGAGGAGGGCGAAGGAACGGTTCCCACTTCCAACGGCCCGCTTGCGTACACGCTCACCGGCCGGCGCCTCACGCTCGAGACCGAGATGGGACAGAACGTCGACTGCCAGCTCTGCGTGAGCGCGATCGACGCCCGGGGTCAGGAGCTCTTCACCTGTATCCAGCTCACCAAGAAGGGCATCGAGACCCGGTGCCGGAAGTGCATCCCTCACTCGAAGAGATTCCGCGTCGAGATGATCCCCGCCGAAGCCATCGTCGCCGGCTGGCGTCCGCTGATCACCGACGGAAACATGAAGCTCCTGAGCGCGAAGGAAGACCGGTCCTAGCGGAGTCCGGAAGGAGGAAAAGCCATGTTCGAGCGCGACCGAATTCAGTTCTCTCTGTCTGAAAGGGAAGTGTCATGAAGCGCAGGTCCACCCTCGCAATGGCTCTGGGGTCACTGGCTGTCCTGTTGGGGGCCTGTGCCACAGCCGACAAACCACAGGCAAACTCCGTCCGGGCGTTCTCCTTTGCGGGAGGCGAGTTCAAAGATGAGAAGGTCACCGTCAGCCGCGACTTCGTGGTGCAAAAGGACCCGAAGTCGAACAAGATTTTTCTCAAGAGACCGAGTGGACCAGGACTCGAGTTCGATTGCAGCTGCATCCTCGAGGCTGGGGGCT
>DASRPJ010000329.1:0-7944 GCA_035646435.1 Thermoanaerobaculia bacterium
ACGATCGCGCGCTCGCCGACCTTCCCTCTCTTTACAGCGTCGTGCTCACGGGAGGGGAGCCGACCCTCAATCGCGACCTGCCCGAGGTGACAAGGCTCCTCTACCGGCGCCACGAGGCTTCGAACGTCACCATGCCCACGAACTCGCTCGTGCCGGAGCAGGTCGAGTCGATCGTGGCGCGCGTCCTCGAATCGCGCCGCGACGAGCGGCAGACGTTCACCGTCGGGCTCTCGCTCGACCACCTGGGCGACCGCCACGACCGGATCCGGGGCGCGCCCGGCAACTTTCCGCGCGTCGAGGAAACGTATCGCCGCCTTACGGCGTTGAAGCGCCGGAGCTCGGGGCTCCTCGTCAACGTGCAGACCGTCCTCGCGTCGTTCAACCGGGACGACCTTCCCGAGATCACCGGCTGGGTCTCGGCGAACTTCCGGGAGATCGACTTCCACTCCTTCGAGCTCCTCCGCCCGCCTTTTCCCGACTCGTCCATCCGCCCGCTGACGGCGGAGGAGTACGCGACCGCGCTTTCGACGCTCAAGCCCTACTGGGCCGGGTTCGACCGGTACCGCCCGATCCTGAAGAACCTGAAGGTCGCGGCGAGGGAAGCGGAGCTCGAGACGCTCTCGCAGGAACGGATGGTCTATCCCTGTTACGCCGGAACGGTCTCGGGTGTCCTGAACCCCGAGGGAACCGTGTCGCTGTGCGAAGTCCAGTGGGAGATCGGGAACATCCGCGACTTCGGCTGGTCGTTCGCGAAAGCATGGTTCTCGGAAAAGGCCGACTCGATGCGCCACCGCATCGCGAAACGCGAGTGCTGGTGCACGCACTCGTGCTTCATGTCGTCCTCGTTGCCCTTCTCGGTCAAAGGGCTCACAAAGATGGCGAAGACGGCTCTCCTCCCAACCCGTTAAGCGCAACCAGGCCGCGTTTACACCATGGGCTGGTGAGCCGCGGCCGCTTACTCTCTACCGGCGCCGTCGAGGCGCCGCTAAAAGAAAAGGCCGGGCAATGCCCGGCCTTTTGAAGAGTCGGTCGCTCAAGCTCAGTGCTTGTCGCCCACAACCATCTTGTTCTCGACGCTCTTGACGCCCGAGGTCTCGCGAGCGAGCTTGATCGCCATGTCGATCTCGGCCTGGCTGTTCATGTGGTCGCCCGTGAGCCAGACCACGCCATTGCGCGTATCGACGTCGATCTTCAGGCCGCCCACCGTCGGGTCCGCCAGAAGCTTGGCCTTGACGGCCGCCGTAATGCTCGCGTCGTCCATGACCGTACCGGCCGAGCGATCGGGCTCCGGGTTCGGAGCGTTGCCGCCCATCGCCGCGTCGCCTTCGCCGCCGGGCGCGGGCACGCCCGTGGCGCCTTCACTCCCGTAAGCCGGAGCATCACCCGGCATCGCGGCCGCGCCGCCGGAAACCGTGATGTTGTCGACGACGTCCGCGACGCCCTCGGTGCCGCGCGCGAGCGCAACGGCCTGGTCCTTGGCCGCCTGGCTGTCCACGCTGCCGGAGAGCGTGACGACCTTGTCCTTCGTGTCCACGTCGATCTGATACGCCTTGACGGTGTCATCTGCCGCGAGTTTCGACTTGACCTTGGTCGTGATTCCCGCGTCGGTCTGTGCGCACGCCACCGTGAACGCCACCGCCGCCAGAATCCCCAGAAGAGTGGTGATCCGTTTCGTCATGAAGTTCCTCCTTGTGCTTTCGGCCAAATGGCCGCGACCGGATCTTTGCATCTTTCGTGCCTCCGGCGGAAACCGAACCGCCCGGTTGGAAATGACTGAGCGGATTGGGCTATTGTGTGTCGGGAAAGAGCAGAAACGAGGTTATGGGGAAGAACGAAGAATCCGACCCGACGATCCCTGCGGAAATCCGGGAGGGCCGGCGCCGCTGGGAGGAGGCCGCGAAAGCGAGCTTCGAGCGTCATCCCCGGTGGAAACGCGACTTCACGACCGTGTCCGGGGCGGAAGTTCTCCCGCTCGCGGGTCCCGACACGCTCGCGGGTTTCGATCCGGAGCGCGACCTGGGATGGCCGGGCCGATACCCCTTCACGCGCGGCGTCCAGCCCACGATGTACCGCGGAAAGCTGTGGACGATGCGCCAGTTCGCCGGATACGGGACCGCCCGCCAGACGAACGAACGGTTTCACTACCTTCTCGACCACGGTCAGACGGGACTCTCCACGGCTTTCCACCTGCCGACGCTGTACGGCTACGACTCGGACCACGAGATGGCGCGCGGCGAGGTCGGCAAGTGCGGCGTGGCGATCGACTCGCTCGCCGACATGGAGGTGCTCTTCGACCGGATCGACCTCGGGCGGGTGACCACGTCGATGACGATCAACTCGACGGCGCCGATCGCGCTCGCCATGTACCTCGCGGTCGCGGAAAAGCACGGGACGCCCTGGGACCGGGTCGGAGGAACGCTCCAGAACGACATCCTGAAGGAGTACATCGCGCAGAAGGAGTACATCTTCCCGCCGCGTCCCTCCATGCGCCTCATCACGGACCAGTTCGCGTTCTGCGCGAAGAACGTTCCGAAGTGGAACACCATCTCGATCTCGGGCTACCACATCCGGGAGGCGGGCTCGACGGCGCTGCAGGAGCTCGCCTTCACCCTCCGGGACGGCGTCGAGTACGTGAAGTACGGGATCGAGGCGGGGATGCCCGTCGACGACTTCGCGCCGAGGCTCTCTTTCTTCTTCAACGCCCACAACGACTTCTTCGAGGAGATCGCCAAATACCGCGCCGCCCGCCGCGTGTGGGCGAAGACGATGAAGGAACGCTTCGGAGCCCGCGACGAACGTTCCTGGATGTGCCGGTTCCACACGCAGACCGCGGGATGCTCGCTGACGGCCCAGCAGCCCTACAACAACGTCGTGCGGACGGCGCTCCAGGCGCTGGCCGGGGTTCTCGGCGGCACGAACTCGCTCCATACCAACTCTCTCGACGAGACGCTCGCCCTGCCGTCGGACTTCGCGGTCAAGCTGGCGCTCCGGACGCAGCAGGTGATCGCCCACGAGTCCGGCGTCGCCAACACGATCGATCCGATGGGCGGCTCCTACTTCGTCGAGGACCTGACCACGCGGATGGAGCGGGGGTGTTTCGACTACTTCCGACGCATCGATGCCCTGGGCGGAATGGTCGAGGCGATCGAGGCGGGATTTCCGCAGCGCGAGATCATGGACGCGGCCTATGCCTACCAGCGCGCCGTGGACGCGAAGGAAAAGATCGTCGTCGGGGTCAACGAGTTCGTCGAGGAGAACGAGGCGCCGCTCGAGACGCTCTACATCGACGAGTCGGTGGAAGATCAGCAGAAGGTGGACCTCGCCGCCCTCCGCCGCTCCCGGGACGGGAAGGCCGTGACTTCCGCGCTCTCCGTCCTGCGCCAGGCGTGCGCGGACGGCCGCAACGTGATGCCGCCGCTCGTCGAGGCGGTGAAGACGTACGCGACGGTCGGGGAGATCTCCGACGTGATGCGCGAGGTCTTCGCGACCTACGAGGAGCCCGCGGTTTTCTAGACGGCGGGCGGCCGGTCCCGGAAAGCTCGTGAGAAAATGCAGCAGGTGAGCGACAAGTCCCCCTTTTCCTCCATCGAGCGGGCGGTCGAGGAGCTGAAAGCTGGCCGGTTCGTCGTCGTCGTGGACGACGAGGACCGGGAGAACGAGGGGGACCTCGTGCTCGCGGCCGAGAAGGTCAGTCCCGCCGCGATCAACTTCATGGCGCGGGAGGGGAGAGGCCTGATCTGCCTGGCGCTCACCGAAGAGCGTTGCGACGAGCTCGAGCTCCCCCTGATGGTGGACGAGAACACGTCCAACTTCGGGACCGCTTTCACGGTCTCGATCGAAGCCCGGGGCCGGGTGACGACGGGAATCTCCGCCGCCGACCGCGCGGCGACCGTGAAGGCCGCGATCGATCCGGGCACCCGTCCGGCGGATCTTGCGCGGCCGGGCCACATGTTCCCGCTGAGGGCGCAGACGGGCGGCGTCCTGAAGCGAGCGGGGCAGACGGAGGCGTCTGTCGACCTCGCGAGGATCGCCGGCCTCGACCCGTCCGCCGTCCTCTGCGAAGTCATGAACGAGGACGGCACGATGGCGCGCGTGCCCGAGCTCACGGAGTTCTGCGGGAAGCACGGCCTGGTGATGGTCACCGTCGCCGACCTCATCCGCCACCGGATGAAGACGGAGAGGCTCGTCCAGCGAGTCGCCGCGCCGGACCTTCCGACCCGATTCGGCGAGTTCCGCCTCCACGCCTACCGGAGCGACGTCACTCACGAGGAGCACATCGCGCTCGTGCACGGCGAGATTCGGGAGGAAGAGCCCGTGCTCGTTCGCGTGCACTCCCAGTGTCTGACGGGGGACGTCTTCGGTTCGAGCCGCTGCGACTGCGGGGCGCAGCTCGCGCTCGCGATGGAGAAGATCGTCGAAGCCGGGAGGGGCGTCTTCCTCTACCTCCTCCAGGAGGGGCGCGGCATCGGGCTCGTGAACAAGCTGAAAGCGTACGAGCTCCAGGACGAGGGTCACGACACCGTCTCGGCCAACGAGAAGCTGGGATTCCCGCCGGACATCCGGAACTACGGGGTCGGCTCGCAGATCCTGCGCGACCTCGGAGTCCGCAAGATGCGGCTCATGACGAACAACCCGTCCAAGTACGTCGCGATCGGCGGTTACGGCCTGGAGATCGTGGAGCGCGTGCCGCTCGAGGTGCACCCGACCGACGGGTCGCGCAAGTACCTGGAAGCGAAGAAGAACAAGATGGGGCATCTCCTGAAGATGGTGTAGCTGATAGCTTCCTCCTCGAATCAAGGAGGAACCCATGGCCAAGACCTTCGAAATCGTCCCTCCGTTTCCGTCGGGACGTCGCGTCGTACGACTTGCGGTGATCGCGATCGCTCTGATCGTTCTCCTGATCGGCAGTCCGATCACCATGATCCCCGCCGGCCACGTCGGGGTGAAGGACCTCTTCGGGAGAGTCTCCTCGGACGTTCTTTCGCCGGGGGTCAAGGTCGTCATCCCTTTCACCCGCGTCATCAAGATGTCGATCAAGACCCAGGAGGTGAAGGAGACCGCCGAGGTGCCTTCGAAGGAAGGCCTCATCATGGACCTCGAAGGGTCCCTCCTCTACCGGCTCGACCCGCAGAAGGCGGACGACATCTACCGGACGATCGGGAAGAACTACGAGGAGATCGCGGTCCATCCGCAGATCCGGTCGGCGATCCGCGAGATCACGGCATCCTACGAAGCGAAGGTCCTCTACTCCGCGGAGCGCGAGCGAATCTCGAAGGAGACGCTCGAGCTCTTCCGGAAGACCGCCGGCGGGCGCGGGATCATCGCGGAAGCCGTGCTCCTTCGGAAGATCGGCCTTCCGGACGTCGTCGCCAACGCCATCCAGGAGAAGCTCCGGCGCGAGCAGGAATCCGAGCAGATGAAGTTCGTGCTCCAGAAGGAGACGCAGGAGGCGGAGAGAAAGCGGATCGAAGCCCAGGGGATCGCGGACTTCCAGCGGATCGTCGCGGCCGGAATCAGCCCGGCTCTCCTCGAGTGGAAGGGAATCGAGGCGACGGAAAAGCTCGCCATGAGCCAGAACTCGAAGGTCGTGGTCATCGGGAGCGGCAAGAACGGATTGCCGATCATCCTCGGCGGAGACAGCCGGTGACCGCGAAGGGGGAGTGACTCTCGAGCCGGTCGTCCTCCAGGGCACTTACGTCCGCCTGGAGCCCCTGAGCCAACACCACTTCGAGGACCTTCTCGAGGTCGGGCTCGACCCCGAGATCTGGCGCTGGACGACCGAGCGGGCACGGACGCCCGAGGAGCTTCGCGCGTGGATCGATCGCGCCCTCGCGGCGCGCGACACGGGAGCGGCGATGCCGTTCGCGACCGTCGCGCTCCCGTACGGCAAGGCGATCGGCGGCACGCGGTTCGCGACCTGGTCCGCGACGGACCGGCGCGTCGAGATCGGCTGGACGTGGATCGGCCGCGACTGGCAGAGGACCGCGGTCAACACGGAGGCGAAGTACCTCATGCTGCGGCACGCCTTCGAGGTCCTCGGATGCCTTCGGGTCGAGCTCCGCACCGACGTCGGGAACGAGCGGTCGCGCGCGGCGATCCTCCGGATCGGGGCGAAGGAGGAGGGCGTTCTGCGCAAGCACTCGGTCACGGCGAGCGGCCGCGTGCGCGACACGGTGTATTACTCGATCCTGGACGACGAGTGGCCGGAAGTGAAGGCGGGTCTCGAACGGAAGCTCGACGGGGCTAACGTCCCTCGTACCACCGCGTGAGCGTTTCCGGGGAGACTCCGGCGTAGTAGCCCGCGAGAACGCGCCACGTTCGGAGGACCTGCCGGAGAGCCCCGACCTCCCGGTAACGCCGCGGCGACGTCACCGTCTTCTCCGGCCGCACGACGAAGGCGCCCGACTTCCGGAGGCGCCGCACCAGGTCGACGTCGTCGCAGATCGGAAGGTCTCGAAAGCCGCCCGCCTGCTCGTAGGTCGACCGGCGGCAGAAGATCCCCTGATCCCCGAAGGGCAGCCCGAGGCGCGACCGCCGGTTCGCCCACCAGGCGATCCACCGCATGCGCCGATCCGCGCCTTCGTACGCGAGCGAGAACGCGCCGGCGTCGGCGCCCCGGGCGAGCGACCGCGAGATGAGCGCGAGAGCGTCGTCGGGAGGCCGGGAGTCGGCGTGAAGGAAGAAGAGAACGTTTCCGCGAGCGCTCGCGGAGGCGTGCGCCAGGCGCGCTCCCCGCGTCCCGGGCAGGGAGATCACGCGCGCGCCCGCGCCGCGGAACGCGTCGCCCGTTTGCCCGCCGTCGCCGCCGTCGACCACGACGAGCTCGCACTCTTGCGGCGAGCGAGCGAACCGGGCGAACCGTTCCACCACGCCGGGGGGCTCGTCCTTGATCGGGACGATCACGGAGATCATGCCGGCGTCAGCAACCTGCTAGCATCCCTCCGGTGAAGCTTCCCATGCCGGCGGCCGTGCTGGCCGGTGGCGCCTCGCAACGCATGGGCCGGGACAAGGCGGCGCTCCCGTGGGGTACCGGTAATCTCCTCGAGTTCCAGACCGGCCGGCTGGCGAACCTCTTCCGCGACGTCTTCGTCGTCGTCAAGGAGACCCCCGACTTCCCGATCGGTCCGGCGCGGGTCGTTCTCGACGAGACTGCCGACTTCGCCTCCATCCACGGCCTCGCGCGCGCGATCGAGGAGGCGGACGACCGGATCTTCGTGCTCGCGGTCGATCTCCCGTCGGTCACCCACGACGTCGTTCGCGAGATCGTTCGCCGCGCCGAGGCCACGAGCGCGCTCGCGCTGATCCCGGAAGCCGGCGGTCGCCTCCAGCCCCTCGCGGCGGTCTGGCGGCGCGCGGCGGCGCGGTTCGCGCGCAACCGGATCGCCCGGGACCAGCTCTCGCTTTCGAGCCTCGCCGACGAAGTCGGGGCGGAAACGCTGCCCGAAAAGGAGTGGCGCAAGCTCGATCCGAGCGGGAATTCGTTCACCAACGTCAACACGTTCAACGACTACCTCGCCCTGCGGGAGCGTACGTGAGCGCGGGCGGTGCTCCGCCGAAGAGGCCTCGGCGCCCCCGCACGACCGGCCTTCGGAAGTCGGCCCTGCACCTGGACTCGCGGGGACGGGCGCGGATGGTCGACGTCGGCGGAAAGACGACGACGCGCCGCCGCGCGGTCGCGCGAGGCCGGGTCCGGATGGGGAAGATCGCGTTCGACGCGCTCGCGAGCGGGAACCTCTCGAAGGGGGACGCGCTCGCGGTCGCGCGGCTCGCGGGTATCCTCGCGGCGAAGCGGGCGTCCGAGATCGTGCCGCTGGCGCATCCGATCGCCCTCGATTCCGTCGGGGTCGAGTGTGACCTCGACCGGCGCGCCCGCGAGGTCGTCGTCACCGCAACGGTCACGACGGTGGCACGAACGGGCGTCGAGATGGAGGCGTTGACGGCGGT
>DASRPJ010000330.1:0-4607 GCA_035646435.1 Thermoanaerobaculia bacterium
CGGTTCCGGGGCGACGGCTTCCTGCGCGGGATGGTGCGATCGATTGCGGGGCTTCTCGCGGACATCGCCCGCGAGCGGGTACCGCCCGACCGGATGGCGGAGATCCTCGCCTCCGGCGACCGCCGCCTCCTCGCTCAGAAAGCGCCCGCGTCGGGCCTGACGCTCGTGAAGGTCGAGTACGAAAAGCTCGAATGGGGTCAGTCCTGAAATTCTGACTTTCCCCCGGACCATCTGCCTCGAAGTCAGAGAATCAGGACTGGCCCCGGCTAGTCAGAGAATCAGGACTGACCCCGGCTAAACTCTTCCGCCATCTGCCTCGAAGTCAGAGAATCAGGACTGGCCCCGGCTAAAGTCAGAGAATCAGGACTGACCCCGGCTAAACTCTTCCGGTGATCGATCCCGACGCCCTCGCCCCACCCGGCTCGGCGGACCGGCCGCTCTTGGACGAGCTCGATCTCACGCGCCTTCCGCGGCACGTGGCGGTGATCATGGACGGCAACGGGCGGTGGGCGCGGCAGCGCGGTTTTCCGCGCGTGCAGGGCCACCGCGCCGGCATCGCGTCGGTCCG
Organism: Thermoanaerobaculia bacterium; assembly: GCA_035646435.1. Classification (GTDB taxonomy): domain Bacteria; phylum Acidobacteriota; class Thermoanaerobaculia; order UBA5066; family Gp7-AA6; genus Gp7-AA6. The sequence goes on from DASRPJ010000330.1 coordinate 569, forward strand.
CGAGATCGTCGAGACGTGCGCGCGGCTGGAGCTGGACGCCCTGACGCTCTATGCGTTCTCCGTCGAGAACTGGAAGCGGCCGCGTTTCGAGATCGTCACGCTCATGTCGCTTCTCAAGGAGTACCTGAACAAGGAGCTCGCGAACCTGCTGAAGAACGACATCCGCTTCCGCGTCGTCGGGCGCATGAACGAGCTCGACCCGTCGGTGCAGAAAGAGCTGTCGCGCGGGCTCGCGGCGACGTCGTCGTGCCGCGGGATGACGTTCAACATCGCTCTCAACTACGGCGGCCGGACGGAGATCGTCGATGCATGCCGCTCGCTCGCGCACGACGTCGCGGCGGGACGCCTGACGCCGGAGCAGATCGACGAAGAGACGCTCGGCTCGCGCCTCGGGACCGCGGGTCTGCCCGACCCGGACCTCCTCATCCGCACGTCCGGCGAGATGCGGGTCTCGAACTTCCTCCTGTGGCAGATCGCTTACAGCGAGATCTGGGTCACGCCGACGCTCTGGCCCGACTTCCGGAAGCGGCACCTGTTCGAGGCCGTCCTCGACTTCCAGAAGCGCGAGCGGCGGTACGGCGGGGTGATCGACGAGGGCCGCGCCGCGGAGTCGGGCGAGGCGGCGGGGTGAAGGGGAGGCACGCAGTCGAAAGGAACGCAGATCCCTCGCGGAGCCTGCCCTGAGCGGAAAACCCAAGTCGAGAGAGACACAGATCCCTCGCGGAGCCTGTCCTGAGCGGGAGACCGTACTCAACAGGGACACAGATCCCTCGCTTCGCTCGGGATGACAGGGAGGGCGAAGGGCTCGGGATGACAAGGGAAGGCGAAGGGCTCGGGATGACAGGCAAACAGCAAGAAGACTGTCATTCCGAGGCCGACGGCCGAGGAATCTGGGCCCTGTTGCTCCACTCTTCGCTCAGATCCCTCCAGCAGGGATTCGCCGACTCGATCAGTGCGACTTTGCGGCAGCGTCTCCAGCTCTTCAGCTGCTTCTCGCGCGAGATCGCGGCGAGGACATCCGTCGTGGCTTCAAAGTAAACGAGCCGGTGAATTCGGTACTTTCGAGTGAAGCCCTGGACCAAGCCTTCTCTGTGCTCAAAAAGACGCCGCTCGAGGTCTCTAGTCACGCCGACGTAGAGAGTTCTCGACCAGTTCGCGAGAACATAGACGAAGTAGTCGCGCGGCACTTCTCCCTGATGTTGTCGCGAGAGACTCAGCCGCTTCCGAGAATCCCTCTGTCGAGAGGGACACAGATCCCTCGCGGAGCCTGTCCTGAGCGGGAGACCGTACTCAACAGGGACACAGATCCCTCGCTTCGCTCGGGATGACAGGGAGGGCGAAGGGCTCGGGATGACAAGGGAGGGCGAAGGGCTCGGGATGACAGGGAGGGCGAAGGGCTCGGGATGACAATCCGGATGACATGAAGGTGAGCTCATGAAGAGGGAGCTCGCGGCGGCGGTCGCTATCCCGATCGTCCTCGCCGTCCTTTTTATTGCGCCGCCGATCGTCTTCCACCTGCTGGTCGGGGCCGTCGCTCTCGCGGCGCTCTGGGAGTTCTACCGGATCGCGGAGAAGACGGGCCTCCCGGTCGCGAAGACGGTGGGGCTCGCGGGCGGCCTCGCGGCGGTGTCGATCCCGATGCTTCCGACCCCGCCTTCCGTCGAGACGGGCGGCATTGCGCTCCTCCTTCTCGCCGCTCTCGCCGCCCTCTCGCCGCTCTTCGCGAGAGTCGATCTCCCGTCCGCGCTCGGCGGCGCGAGCGGGACCGTGTTCGGGGTCCTCTCCGTCGCGCTGCCGGCCACGGCCATGGGTTACCTCCGCATCGTCTCGCCCCGCGCGGTGCTTTTTCTCTTTCTCATCGTCTGGGGATGCGACTCGTTCGCGTACTACACCGGCAAGAACTTTGGCCGCCGGAAGATCGCGCCGCGCGTTTCGCCGAACAAGACGTGGGAGGGCACGATCGGAGGCTTCGTCGGCGCGACGCTCATCGGCGCCGCGGGCGGAACGTGGTGGTTGATGCCCGAGCTCGGTCCGGTCGCCGGCGCGGCCGCGGGTGCGCTGGCTTCGACCGCCGGTCAGCTCGGCGACCTCGTCGAGTCGCTGTGGAAGCGCGGCGCCGGCGTGAAGGACTCCGGGACGTTCCTTCCCGGGCACGGCGGCTTCTACGACCGGATCGACTCGCTCCTGTTCGCCGCGCCGGTGTTGTTGCTGGTCGTTTGTAGCGGCGCATCGACGGCGCCGTAAGAGAGCAAGCGGCCGCTCCGCACCATCCCATGGCGACTGCGCGCCGGCGTGGCAAACCGGTGCGGGGGTCGGTTCGTATAATCAATGGTTCCGATGAAAAACATCAGCATCCTGGGCTCCACGGGGTCGATCGGGCGGGCGGCGCTCGACGTCGTCGGCGCGTTTCCCGGGGCTTTTCGGGTCGCGGCGCTCGCGGCGGGGCGGTCGATCGACCGGCTCGCGGAGCAGGCCGCGCGTTTCGAGCCCCTTCTCGTCTCGGTCGAGCGCGAGGAAGACGTCACGAAGCTTCGGGCTCTCCTGCCGGCGGGCTTCGGGGGCCGCGTCGTCGCGGGACCGTCGGGGCTCGAAGAGGCGGCGACGCTTCCGGAGGCGGACGTCGTCGTCGCCGGTCTCGTCGGCTCGGTCGGACTCCGATCGGCGCACGCCGCGGTCGTCGCGGGCAAGCGGCTCGCGCTCGCGAACAAGGAGGCCCTCGTGGTGGCGGGAGACCTGATCGTCTCCGCGGCCCGGAAGAGCGGCGCGGAGATCCTCCCGGTCGACTCGGAGCACAGCGCCATCCACCAGGCGCTCCGCTGCGGCCGGCGGGAAGAGGTCGCGCGGCTCGTGCTCACGGGCTCCGGCGGGCCGCTGCGCGAGAGGGATCTCGGCTCGTTCGGAGAGGTCACCGTCGAGGAAGCGCTCGCTCACCCGACGTGGAAGATGGGGCCCAAGATCTCCATCGACTCCGCGACGATGATGAACAAGGGACTCGAGGTGATCGAGGCGCACTTTCTGTTCGGGATGCCGCCCGACCGGATCGACGTCGTCATCCACCCGCAGTCCGTGATCCACTCCTTCGTCGAGTTCGTGGACGGCTCGGTCGTCGCGCAGATCGCGCGCAACGACATGCGGTTTCCGATCCTCTACGCACTCTCGTACCCGGAACGGCTTCCGAACGCCTTCGGGAGGCTCGACATCGTGGGCCTCGGCCGGCTGGAGTTCCAGGAAGTCGAGGCGCGCCGTTATCCCGCTCTCGCGATCGCCCGCGCCGCTCTCGAGGCGGGCGGCGGGATGCCGGGGATCGTCAACGCCGCCAACGAGATCGGCGTGGAGGCGTTCCTGGAGGGGAAGATTTCGTTCCCGGACATCGTTGCGGTCGTGTCCGAGACCGCTTCCGCGCACGGCCGGACGCCCGCGCCGGGCAGCGTCGACGAGGCCGAAGAGCTCGACCGGGCGGGACGGCGGACGGCGTCGCGTATCGTGAGAACTCTCGCCCGCGCGAGTTGAAAGGCTGACGGCTCTCTATTATGACGATCATCGGAAATACCCTCGCGCTCCTCCTGGTGCTCTCGGTCCTCGTCGTCTTCCACGAGTTCGGCCACTTCATCCTCGCAAAGGCGTTCCGCTTTCCCGTCGAGGTCTTCTCGGTCGGGTTCGGAAAGCGGCTCTTCGGAAAGAAGTGGAAGGGAACCGACTACCGCGTCTCGGCGATCCCGCTCGGCGGATACGTGAGGGTCATCGGGCTCGGCCCCGACGAGTCCACGGTGACGGAAGGCACGTCGCAGGCGGCCCCCACGGTCGGGAAGCGCTGGCAGCGAGCGCTCATCCTGCTCGCCGGCCCCTTCATGAACTTCCTCCTCGCGATCCTCCTCCACACGGCGGTGTTCGCGGTCGGCGTCGGCGTTCCCGCGTACGAGCTCGAGGCGCCGGTCGTCAAGGTCGTCGAGCCGAAATCCCCCGGCGCGACCGCGGGCTTCCGACCGGGCGACCGCATCGTCGCGGTGAACGGGAAGGAGACGCCGCGCTGGCGCGACGT
>DASRPJ010000331.1:0-3904 GCA_035646435.1 Thermoanaerobaculia bacterium
GTGCTGATCCTGGAGAACCTCCACGCCGCCGAGGTCTCGATCGAGGCGCTCCAGTACGTCGTGCGGCGGCTCGGGCCGACGCCCACGCTCGTCATCGGGAGCTACCGGCAGACGGAGACCGACAAGCGGCACCCGCTCGCCCGGATGCTCGATTCGTTCGCGGACGATCCCCGCTTCGTGTCGATCACGCTCGGACCGCTCTCTCCGACCGAACACCGCGCGCTCGTCGAGTCCGTCGTCGGCGCGCCCAACCTCTCGGGCGAGCTCGCGACGAGGCTTCACGAGGCAACGGAGGGTAATCCGTTCTTCACGAAGGAGCTGCTGCGGTCGCTCATCGACTCCGGCGGCATCGCGCGCGACGACACGGGCGAGTGGAGCTTCTCGCAGGGGACCGGGATTTCCTCCGACGCTCTGCCGGCGACGATCCAGCAGGCGGTCGAAAAGAGGATCGAGCGACTCCCCCAGGACCTGCGCGACCTCCTCTCCATTGCGTCGGTCCTCGGGCGCAGTTTCGACTCACGCGACCTCGAGACGCTCGCGGAGGGTTCCGGCGATATCGACGACGCGCTCGACCGGCTCGTGAAGGAGGGCGTCTTCGAGGAGGAGCGGGAGTCGCGCGGGGACCGGGTCGCGTTCTCGAGCGGAATCGTCCGCGACGTTCTGTACGGGGCGCTCTCGCGCCGCAAGCGCCGGTCGCTCCACCGAAAGTACGCGGAGTTGATCGAATCGCGCTACGCCGGCCGGCTCGAGCGGATCTATCCCGACCTCCTCCATCACTTCTCTCAGGCCGACGTTCCCCAGAAGACCGTCGAGTACGGCCTGAAGCTCGCGCGCAAGTCCCTCGACGCCTTCAGCCCGGACGACGCGATCCGCGCCGCGAAGACGACACTCGAATACCTGGAGGACGAAGAGTGGAGCGGCGACCGCTCGCTCGAGGGCGAGGCGAGGCTCCTCCTCGCGGAGGCGCACCGGATGGCGGGCGGCCTGGAAGGCGCGCTCAAGGAGGCGGAGGCCGCCGTCGGCATCTTCGAACGCGGGAAGGAGATCGAGAAAGCGGTGGCCGGGATCCTCTTCGCCGCGGAGACCGCCTGGCAGGGAAGGCGAACCGAGGAGACGCGCCGCTGGGCGGACCGGGGGATCGCCGCGGCGCGCTCGCCCGAGACGACCGAACCGCTCGTGAAGCTCCTCTCCCTCGCCGCGACGGTCGCCAACCTCCGCGGGGATCACGCGCGGGCGGCGGCGCACCTGGCCGAGATCGAGAGGCTGGCGCCGAAGGAGAAGCCGGCCGAGGAGGAGATTCCGCGGGGAGGGACTCTCGTCGTCGCAATGTCCAACCCGATCGCCAACGTCGAGCCGGGCACCTACGAGACAACCGAGGAGCACGAGGTCATTGCGAACGTCTTCGAGACCCTCGTCACGACGGACGCTCAGGGTGGTCTCGTTCCGCTGCTCGCCGACGAGTGGTCCCTCGAAGAGGGAGGCCGCGCGGTTCGGCTGCACCTGCGCGCCGGCGTCTCATTCTCCGACGGCGCACCGTTGACGGCTGCGGCGGCCAAGCGGTCGCTCGAGAGGTCGATCCGCCTCTCTCGAGAGGCGACCCCCGCCGCCTTCGCCGCGATCCGTGGAGTGGCGGCCTTCCTCGACGGGAAGGCGGACGCCGTGGAGGGGATCGCGGTCCTGTCCGATTCGGAGATCGAGATCCGGCTGAACGAGGCCCTCCCCGTCTACCCGGCGTTTCTCACGGATGGTCGCACTTCCATCGCGGCCGTTTCCGCCGCGTCCGATGGAACGGAACGAGTCGTCGGCACCGGCCCGTTCGTCGTCGTGTCTCACGCGGCAGACCACGCGGTCCTCGAGAGAAACGCCGCGTACTGGAAGGGCGTCGCTCCGCGGCTCGATCGCGTCGAGTTCCGCGCGTCCCTCTCCGCGTCGACGATCGCGGCCGGGCTGCGCTCGGGACAGTACGACCTCGCCCGCGACCTGCTGCCGAAGGACCGGGAAGCCATTCTCCGGGATCCGCGGTTCCGGTCCGGGCTCGTCGAGACGCCGAAGAAGAACGCGTACTTCGCGCTCTTCAGCGGCTCCGGGGCCGCCGCGTCCAACCCGACCCTGCGCCGCGCGCTGTCCGACGGGGCCCGCGCGAAAGACTTCGTCTGGGGAACCCTCGGGCGCTTCGCCCTTCCGGCGACGGGGATTCTCCCGCCGGGGATCCTCGGGCACGACGCGGGGCGCCGGCTCCCCCACGTTTCGCGCGAGAAGGCGGCCGAGATGATCCGCTCGACGGGACTGCCGCTTCCCGTCCGCCTGCGGGCGTCGGTCCACCCCATCCTGCAGGACCAGTACGCGGCTCTCACGGCCTCGCTCTTCGCGAGCTGGGCGGAGCTCGGCGTCGAGGTGTCGGTCGCGACGAAGAACATGGCCGAGTACCTGGAGTCCTGGAACGACGTGACCGGGATCGACCTGTTCGTGGGGCGCTGGATCGCCGACTACGACGACCCGGACAACTTCACGTTCACCCTCTTCCACTCCGGCAACGGCCGGCTCCGGCGTCACTTCTCCTCGCCCGAGACCGACCAGATCCTGGAGGAGGCCCGGCGCGAGAGCCGGCCGGGCGCGCGGGAAGGCCTCTACCGGAAATTCGAAAACCTGGTGCTCGACTCGGCCGTGCTCGTGCCGCTCTTCCACGACGTGGACTACCGCATCGCGGCCCCGGCCGTGCGGGGGCTCGTGCTCCGGAGCACTGCGCCCTTCGTCAACTACACCGAGGTCGGCAAAGGGTCGGCGCCGACCCCCGCGCCCATGCCGGCTCGTACTCCCGGCGAAGACGTCCTCAGGATCCCCATCGCGGGGGTATTCGAGAGCCTCGATCCCTCGCTCGCCGACACGGTCGAGCAGGTCGAATCTCTGTCGAACGTTTTCGAAACGGTGACGAAGCAGACCGAGGGCGGCCGGACGATCCCGTGGCTCGCCTCCGAGGTCCTGACCGAAAACGACGGGACCCGGTTCCGATTCCGGCTGCGGCCCGGCGTGCGTTTCCACGACGGCCGGCGGCTCACGGCCCGCGACGTGCGCCATTCCTACGAACGGCTGCTTCAGAACCGGGCGAGCAGCAGCCGGTTTCACCTCTCGCCGATTCGCGGCGCGAAAAGGCTCCTCGACGGCGCGGGCACGGACCTCGAAGGTTTTCACATCGTCTCGCCGTCCGAGTTCTTCGTCGACCTCGACGAGCCGGTCTCCTTCTTCCCCGCGCTCATCTCCTATCCGGCCACCGCGATCATCCCGGAAGGAACGGTTCGTTTCGGAGCCAGCTGGCGGGACGATTCCGTGGGGACCGGGCCGTTCCGGGCCGTTTCTTTCACGCCGGGAAAGGAGCTGGAGCTCGAGCGGAACCCGAGCTACTGGCGCGAGGGATATCCGAAGAGTGATGGACTCGTTTTCCGGTTCGGAGTATCGCCCGAAGAGATCCGAAGCGAGTTCCTGGCTGGCCGGTTCTCGATCGCCTCGGACCTCCTGCCGGCGGACGCGGAGGCGCTGCGGCGGGACCCGCGATTCGCCTCCGGGTACCAGGAGTCTCCCCGGCTCTCGACCTACTTCATCGCGTTCAACGTCCACCGCCCGGCCCTCGAGGACCCCGCCGTGCGGCGCGGCATCGTGCAGGCCATCAACGTGCCGGCCCTCGTGCGCCGTACGCTCGGAAGGCTCGCGATCCCCGCGACGGGACTGATTCCTCCCGGCCTCCTCGGGTATTCGGCGGTCGCCGCGACCCCGCCGATGCCCCGGCCGGCCGGAAAGCCTTCGCCGCCGTCGTCGGGAGAGCACACAATCTCCCGCGAGACCGTGGAGCTCTCGGCCGCCGTCCACCCGGTCTTCTTCGACGAGTACTCGGACTACCTCGCGGAGCTGA
>DASRPJ010000332.1:0-2212 GCA_035646435.1 Thermoanaerobaculia bacterium
GCGCGAGGGCCCGGTCGGTGTAGCCCCAGTTCGTCCGGGGATCGTCGGCCGGGAAGTCGCTCCCGTCGACCATCTGGAACCCGCGAGGGAGATAGAAGCCGTCCCGCCGATAGAAGTGCTGATCCCCGTTGTGGATCCAGAGGAATGACCGCCAGCCCGACTCGCGGAGGATCTCCGGGAGCCCCCACAGCCGGATCGTCGGGTGCGACATCATGACCGACGAGTACGGGTTCGGATGGATGCCGTACCAGAGCGCGAGCTCGGCGTCCGGCGTCTGCTGGCCGGGGCTGAAAGCCTTCTCCACGAGGACGCCGTCGCGGGCGAGACGGTCGAGGTTCGGCGTCAGCCCCGCCGGCTTTCCCCCGTAAACCCCGACCTCCTCGGCGCGAACGCCTTCCAACAGGAGGAACACGATGTTCGGCCGGAGGCCGGAGGGAAGCCGGGGAGCGAGGGCGGAGCGACGGGGGGCGCGATGGCTCAGGGGAAACCCTTCGCTCAGGTACTCGCGGGACGGATTCTCCGGAGCGAGGCGTCGGACCGTGGCCGCACCCGATCGAGGAGCCGGGACCGGAGAGCCGCCCCGCGCGCCGCTCTCGGTTCGACTGCCCCAGATCGCGAACTGTGCGACCAGGGGATTGCGTGCCGTCTCGCGACGGTGAATGGAAGCGGGAAGCAGAATTGCGACGATTCCCGCGATGAGGCTGGCCGCGAAGAGACGTCCCGCGCTCGCCCAGGCCCACCGGGCCTTCCTCGCCTGGCGCGCGCAGGTCCAGAGGAGGAACGCCGCGGGGAGGAGAAGGAGGGCCGCTCTCCGCACCGCCGCGCCCGAAGCGGAGCCGCGTGCGAACGTGAAATTCATTCCGGCAGGGAGGACCTCCCGGGGCGGGACCTGGCCGAAAAAGATCACGACCTCCGACCAGACGAGCGCCACGCCCAGCAGGAGGGTGACGAACGTCGCAAATGCGACCCGGGTCCAGCCGTCCCGCCGGCCGAGACGCGCGAGCGCCAGCAGGAGGAGAGCGGCGAGTCCCGCGATCGCGGAATCCTCCGCGATCCCGGCGGCCAGCCAGGGAAGCGCCTGCTGCGAAGGCAGCGGGGAATGCCCGTGAATGTGCAGGCGCAGGACGAACATGGACACGAGAAACAGAACGAGGGCGCCGTCGAAGAATGCGCGTGTCGAAACGGCGGGTCGGAAGGTGGGCCGCGGAACGGATGGATCGTGAATGACGGCTGACAAGAATAGCAGTTTCCCTCCGACCTTCGATCGGAGAGGGGCACAATGCAATGCGGAGACCGGGAATTACGAGTCCGTTCGCGCGAACGCTCCTGATCGCCCTCGCGATCGCGCCGCCGGCCTGCGCGCCCCGCCCGCCGCGCGCGGAGCTCCCGCGTCACGTCGCGCACGCCATGGGAGAGATCGGCGGGCACACCTACACGAACTCCCTCGAAGCGTGGCAGGCAAACTACGAACGGGGGTGCCGGCTGTTCGAGGTGGACCTCTGGATCACTTCCGACCGCAGGCTCGTCGCGTTTCACAACGGGATGGAAGCGGCTTTCGGCCTGCCGCAGGGTTTCTCGCGCGACGAGTTCATGCGAACGAAGATCTACGGAAAGTACACGCCGCTCGACTCCGACCGGATCGCGCGGCTGCTCGCGGAAAAACCGGACTGGAAGCTGGTAACCGATACGAAGAGCGATTTCCGGACGAGCCTCGAGCTGCCCTGCGCGTCCCTGAAATCGAGGAATCTTTCCTGCGCCGAGCGAGTGATTCCGCAGGTCTATCGACCCCGGACCGATCTTCCGGTGGCCGAAGCGCTCGGTTTCCGCCAGGTCATCTTCACGATCTATCTCGGCCGCACCGAAAACCGCGAGATCGTCCGGGTCGCCCGATCGAACCCGGCCATCGTCGCCGTGACGATGCCGCCGGCGAGGGCGACGCCGGAGACCGTGCGCTCCCTCCACGACCTCGGCATTCGGTGCTACGTCCACACCGTCAATGGACCGGCGATTCCGAGGCAGTTCGCGCGGGGAGTCTGGGGCGTGTACACCGACGTCGGTTGCGACGACGATCCTCGCCCCGGAGGCTGAGTTTCGCCGGAGGAGCGCCGCTTAAGACCGAGGCGACGGTTCCAGGACGACTCTTCCGCCGCCTGCCTTCACGCTTCCGATGACGTACCAGCGCTGTCTCATCGCGGACCAGATCCGGGCGATC
>DASRPJ010000333.1:0-11987 GCA_035646435.1 Thermoanaerobaculia bacterium
CTCGCGGGGACCCCTTCCGACCGATACCCTTCGACCATCGCCTTGGCGATCCGGCGCGCGCTGCCGGGGCCGACCGCGAAGGCGAAAGCCGCGGGGCCGCTCCCCGAGATGGAGCAGCCGAGGGCGCCGGCTTCGAGCGCCGCCCGCTTCGCCGCGACGAAGCCGGGAAGGAGCGGCGCTCGCGCCGGCTCGGCGATGCGATCTTCGATCGAGCGGCGCAGGAGGTCGAAGTCGCTGGTCGCGAGCGCCGTCACGAATGCGCCGACCGCCGCCGCCTGCGCGAGGGCGTCGGGCAGCGAGACGGTCCGGGGAAGACGCCGGCGCGATTCCTCGGTTCGGATCGCTTGCTGTGGCGCGACGACGACGACTCGCAGCTCCTCCGGGAACGAAAGCCGGATCACGTCGATGGGATCCATGGTTCGGATGAGCACGACGCCCCCGAAGAGGGCGGCCGCGACGTTGTCCGCGTGGCGGCCCGACACCGCCGCCTCCGCTTCGAGGCAGGGCTCCAGGAGCTGCGCCTGCGTCAACGGGGAGCCGAGGAGCTCGTTCACGGCGACTGCCGCCGCGACGGCCGACGCGGCGCTTCCCCCCTGTCCTCCCGAGAGCGGAAGGCCCTTCGCGATCTCCAGGGTCAGCCCGACCGACTTCATCGAAGCGATCTCGCACACGCGCGCCGCGGCGATGCCCGCTGTGTTCTTCCCGAGATCGCCCGAGATGTCCGGATGGCCGGACGCGCGGATCCGGATCTCCCGGTTGCCCGACCGCTCCGCGGTGACCGTGTCGCCGGCGCCCGCGACGGCGAGGCCGAGGATGTCGAGCCCCGGCCCGAGGTTCGCGACCGTGCCCGGCGCGAAGGCGCGGACCCGCCTCATGCGCGTGCCCGCCGCGCGGGTGGACCGCTCGGGCGCTCGCGGGAGCCGCCGAGCTCCGCCACGTCGTTGTAGATGCCGGCGGCCGTGACGGCAAGGCCGGCCCCCGGTCCCTGGATCACGAGGGGGTTCGTCCGGTATCGCGCCGTCGTGAAGGCGACCTGGTTGTCCGTGCCCCGAAGCCCGGCGAACGGGCTCCCGGGGCCGACCTCCGCGAGGCCGACGCGGATCCGGCGACGCGTCACGGAGGCGATGTACCGCAACGCCCGGCCGCGGCTGCGCGCGCGAGCGAGCCGCTCGGCCCATTCCGCGTCCCGCTCCTCCAGCCGCTCGAGGAAGCGGGCGAGCGGGAGAGGGCGGGCGGCGGCGGGAAGGAGCGGCTGTACGGCGACGTCCTGCGGCTCGCCGGAAAACCCGATCAGGCGGCCGAGGATGAGGGCCTTTCGGCCCACGTCCGCCCCCGAGAGGTCGTCGCGGGGGTCGGGCTCCGTGTATCCGCGCTCCATCGCCCGGGAGAGCGCCTGGGAGAAACGCCGACCGGCTTCGACCTCGGTCAAAAGAAAGCCGAGGGTTCCCGAGAGACATCCTTCGATCTTCACGATCCGGTCCCCCGAGTCGACGAGCTTGCGGTACGTGTCGAGTATCGGCAGGCCCGCCCCGACCGTCGCCTCGAAGCGGAGCCGGCGGCCGGCCGACCGGACGGCGCGCTCGACACGCTCCGCGCCGGCGCGACTCCCCGACAGGGGTCGCTTGTTCGCGAGCACGAGGTCGAATCCGGCCGCGACGGCTTTCTCGAGCAGCGGGCCGCTCTCTTCCGCCGTCACGTCGACGAGGATCGGCCGCGAGAGCGCGTACAGGGCGAGAGCCGCGACCGCTTCGGCGGCGCCGGCGCGGACCCCGCGGCTCGCCTCCAGGACGGAGCCCGAGCGAGCCTTCGAGGCCGCGAGCTCGGCCAGGTCGCGCGCCGAGAGCCCGCCCGGGCGAAAAGCGTATCCGCCCCGGTCGATGACGGCGACGAGACGAAGCTTCGAGCGGCGAGCCGGGCGGACGAGCAGCCCGGCCAGGGTGCGGCCCACCTTGCCGAACCCGAGAAGGACGACGTCCGCGCGTTCGGCGGCGGCGGCCTGTCCCCCGCCGATCTTCGCGAGCTGGAACGCGTCGTGGATCCGGCGCTGCGCTTCCGCCGCCTGTCCCTCCTCCACGACGAAAGAGATGTTCAGCTCCGAGGATCCCTGCGCGATCGCGACGACGTTGATGCCTCCGCCGGAGAGCGCGCCGAAGACCCGCGCCGCGATCCCGGGGGTGCCCGCCATCCCGAGGCCGACGACCGAGATCGTGGCGAGATCTCCGCGCACCTCGACGCCGTCCACTTCGCGGCGGGTGATCTCCTCGGCAAACGCGTCGAGCAGGCTTCGTCTCGCGGCTTCGGCCTGCTCTGCCGGGACACCGGCGCAGATGGAGTGCTCCGACGACGCCTGCGAGATGAGCGAAACGGAGATCCCCTGCTTGTGGAGGGAGCCGAACGTCCGCGCGGCGATGCCCGGCACGCCGAGCATCCCGTTTCCCGCGACGGTGACGAGGGCCTGCCTCCCGATCGCGGAGAGCGCCTTGACCGGATAGCGTACGAGCGTCCGGCGCCCGGAAATCTCCGTGCCCGGGCGGTCCGGGAACCGGAAGGGCCGCACGAAAACAGGAACCCGCCCTCCGACCGGGATGAGGGCGCGCGGGTGGAGAACCCTGGCCCCGTAGTACGCGAGCTCCGCCGCCTCCCGCACGTTCAGCTGCGGGATGACGCGCGCGTCCGCGACGACGCGCGGGTCCGCGGTCAGAAAGCCTTCGACGTCCTTCCAGAGGTGCACTCCGGCGGCGCCGAGCGCCCGTCCGAGGAGCGTCGCCGTCAGGTCGGACCCGCCGCGGCCGAGCGTCACCGCCCGCCCTTCCGCGTCCGCGCCGACGAAACCGGGAACGACGGGCACGACGCCCTTCGCGAGCAGCGGGCGCAGCCGCCGGCGGACGCGCCGGTCGGTCGCGGCGAGGTCGGGCGCGGCCTGGCCCGGGTGGCCGTCCGTCGCCACGAGGTCGAGGGGGCTCACGTACTCGGATGGAAGACCGCGCGCCTCGAGTCCCGCGGAAAAGACCCGCGCCGCCAGGTCCTCGCCCTGCGCGAGCAGGTGGTCGAGAGCCCGGGGGGAGAGCTCCCGCAGGATGGCCGGTGCGCGGGAAAGCGACTCGATCTCGTCGAAGACCCGGCGGATGGCGTCCTGGATCGGCCGGCGGCGGCCGCTCTCGGGGATCGCCGCTCGGGCCGAGGTCTCGTATCGCCGCCGGAGGTCTCCGACGGTCTTGCGGATCGCGGCGTCGCGGCCGCGGGAGAGGCCGTGGGCGATCTCGAGCAGGGCGTCCGTCACGCCGGCGAACGCGGAGACGACCACGGCGGCGGGACGGGGACCGTTCTCGACGATCCCGAGGGCGTGGCCCATCGCGCCGGCGTCCTCGAGCGAGGCTCCGCCGAACTTGTGGACGACGGGAGGCGCAACCCGGTTCTCGACGGGCGACATCGCTGCATTATTCTCGAAAGAGCCCCGCCGCGAGGCGGACCGCCGCCTCGACTACCTCTTCCCCCCCTCGAGAAGCGCGTTCAGGCGCGCGTGGCCCTCGCGACTGACGGGGACGCGCGAGCCGTCGGCGAGGATGGCGACGTAACTGCCTTTCGCGTAGAGCTCCAGCCGGGCGAGCCGGTCGACGTTCAACACGTAAGACCGATGGATCCGCACGAACCGGTTCGGATCGAGCGCGGCGGCGAGTCCTCCGATCGTCTGCTGTTTGCGGAACTTCTTTCCGACGCTCTTCAACAGGACGTAGTCGTCCTGCGCCTCGACGAGGTCGAGCTTCGCGACCGGGATGACGTGCACGCTCGCCCCGTCCCGGACGACGATGCGGGACAGTCGGGTGCCCGGCGGTCGGGCGGCGAGGGTCAAGGAGGACGGGTCGGCCTTCGCTCTCTCCCCCACGCGGCCCCGCGCGCGCTCGAGCGCGGCCGCGAGGCGCTCCGCGTGAAACGGCTTCAGGACGTAGTCGACCGCGTGGACTTCGAAGGCGCGCAGCGCGTAGCTGTCGTACGCCGTGACGAACACGACCGCGATGCGGGGATCGATGAGCTCGCGCACCTCGAATCCGTCGAGCTTGGGCATCTCGATGTCCAGGAAGACGACGTCCGGCTGGAGCTCGGAGGCCGCCTTCACCGCCTCGAACCCGTTCGAGCACTCCCCCACGACGCGGACGCCCGGCAGCGCGGAGAGCACTTCGCGCAGGATCGAGCGGGCCGGCTCTTCGTCGTCGACGATCAGGACTCCCGTCTCGGCCGGGGCGTTCTTCAAGTCGCGACCTCCGCGGGGACGGAGAGCACGACGAGGTACCGGTCCGCGAGCCGGCGCGCCGCGAAGAGCCCGTCGGAGCCGTACCGCGCGGAAAGGCGGCGGCGGACGTTCGGAAGACCGACCCCGGTCCCCGCTCGCGCGGGCGCCTCCGGGTCGAACGGGTTCTCGATCACGATCCGGAGCCGGTTCCCGGTGCGCCGCGCCTCGAGCCGGATGACGCCCCCCTCGATTCGCGTGGCGATTCCGTGGCGAACCGCGTTCTCGACGAGCGGCTGGAGGAGCAGCGGCGGAACGAGGCAAGCGCGCCCCTCCTCCTCCACGTCCTCCTCGACGGCGAGGCGCGAGCCGAAGCGGAGCCGCTCGACGTCGAGGTATGCCTTCGCGAGATCGAGCTCCTCGCCCACGGGGATCCGCTCCCGCTCGCCGAGCGCGAGGCTCTTCCGCAGGAAGTCCGACAGCGAGAGGCACATCTCGCGCGCCCGGCCGGGGTCGGTCCCCGCGAGGGAGGAGATCGAGTTCAGGCTGTTGAAGAGGAAGTGGGGATGGATCTGCGAGCGCAGCGCCTTCAGCTCCGCCTCGCGCGCGAGGACCTGCATCTCGAGAGCGCGGCGCTCCGCGTCGCGGGCGGACTCCGACGCCAGGAGCATGGAGTGGAAGGCGAGCGAGAGAGCGTACAGGAGCACGCCTGTCGAGAACAGCACGGGCACCTGCGCGGCGAATCGGGAAGGAAACGAGCCCCCCCACGCGGCCGCGAGAAGGCGCGCGACGCCGGCTCCCGCCAGGACCCACATCGCGCTCGTCAGCACGGCCGCCGAGACGTGGGTCACGACGGTCCGGATCACGTTCGGTCCGCGAAGCGGCGCGGCCCGGCACGTGTACCAGACGGAGAGAAACAGGAAGAGCGAAACGAGCGCGAGCGGAAACGCGAGAGTCACTCCCTCCGCGAGCGTGAAGGCGCCCGGCCGCGCGAGGATCCCGGTCAGGAGCGCCGCGAGCGGGACGACGCCGAGCAGAAGCCGGAGAAGACGACCCCGGCGGGCGAGGATCGGATGCATCAGTTCTTGATTTCGACGCCGCCCATGAGCGCCGTTCCCCGGATCACGAGAACCTGTTCGGGAGCTCCCGCGTCGTGCACCGAGGTACGGGCCTTGTTCTCGAAGCCTCCGAGAATCGGGAGTCCCCGGACGTCCACCTTCCACTCCGGCGGCACCGTGATCTCGATCCCGCCCCAGAGGGCGAAGACGTCGAGGATCGCGGGCGACGTCACGATGGTCGACCCGCGAAAGTCGAGCTCGACCGCGCCCATGACGGCCGTCGCCTCGCCGCCGCGGTAGTCCTTGCTCTCGACGATGCGGTTCACCCCGCCCATCATCGCGAAGTCCGACGAGCCGTCGCTTCGCGCGACGTCCGCCCCTTCCCGGGTCTTTCCGAGAGAGCGCCAGATCAAGAAGCCGCCCGCGGCGAGCAGGAGGACGGGCCAGAGATAGATCCGCCAGGGCGTGAAAACGAGCATCTGCAGCTGCAGGAAGGCGCCGAGGACGAGGAGGGCGATGCCGAACGGACGCTGCCCCTCCTCCCGCGGCTGGACCACTTTCAGGAGCCCGACGACGACGAGGATCATCGGCCAGTAGTCGAAGACGTCGCCGGCGTCGATGACCCCCATGTTGTCGAGCAGGAAGATCACGCCGAAGAAGATGAGCAGCCCGCCGATGACCACCCGGCCCGTGATGCGCGAGGCCAACGTCTCCGTCATCGCGCGCCTCCGTTCGAGAGCGAGCGCGCGTCGTCCGTCGGGGGGACGCGGCGCTCCATCAGAGCCCGGGCGATGAGCGCCACGCCGGCGAAAACGAGGAACATCGGCCAGACGTCGCGAAACCGCCAGTCGATGACGTCGAGCTTGCGCAGGAGAAAGAACGTGCCGACGGCCGTCATGACGGCGCCTCCGGCGGGGTCCCCCGCGTCCTTCGGCGCGATCAGCGAAGCGAGACCGAACCCGATCAGCACGACGGGCCAGTACTCCCAGAACCGGAAAGCGTCGACGTAACCGAGGTTGTCGAGCGTGAAGATCGTCCCGAGCCCGATCAGGATCACGCCGAAGATCGCGGCCGTGACCCGCCGGTGGCGTTGCACTTGTTCGGAAACCATCGTTGTCTCCTCCTTCACCGGGAAGCTACGGGATCGGGACCCGGTCGTCCCGCCCATTCCGGCGAACGGCGGCGCGCGACCGGTGAACGGTGGCCGGCGGCCGGGAAGCCGGACCCGATGCTATTCTCGATCCCGGAGGAAACCGGATGCCGAGCGAGGTCATCATGCCCCAGATGGGCGAGTCGATCGCCGAGGGGACGATCACGAAGTGGCTGAAAAAGGCGGGCGAGCCGGTCAAGAGAGACGAGCCGATCTTCGAGATCTCGACCGACAAGGTCGACGCGGAGATCCCCGCCCCCGTCGCCGGAACTCTCCTCGAGATCCGGGTCCAGGAAGGGCAGACCGTCCCGATCAACACCGTCGTCGCACTGATCGGCGAAGCCGGCGAAGCGACGGGAGCGACTCCCCCCGCGGCGGACGCGAAGCCCGCCGAGCCCGCTCCTCCCGCGGCGGCCGCCGCGCCGCCCGCCCCGGCTCCGCCAGCCGCGGCGCCGGCTCCCGCGCCCGCGCCCGCGGCGAAGCCGGCTGCGGCTCCCCCAATCCCGCCCGCTCCCGCGCCCACTCCCGCCGTCGCTTCCGCGCCCGCGACGGCACCGGCCGCGCCGGCCGCCGCCCCCGCCCGGGAAGGCGGACGGGTCGAGTCGATCGAGGAACGCATCCGCGAGCGGTCCTCACCCCTCGTGCGCAAGATCGCGCAGGAGAACGGCGTCGACATCCGTGAGATCGAGGGGACGGGCATCTACAGCCGCGTGACGAAGAACGACATCCTTTCCTACATCGAGAACCGCAAGGCGGGCGGCCCGGCGACCGCTGCGGCGCCCGCGGCGAGAGAGGTCGCACAGCCGGCGGAGGCCGAGGCGGCCCCGCGGCCCGCGGGAGCTCCCGCCGCGGCCGGGGCGCGCCCCTCTTCCGCGATCACGGAGCGGGACGAAGTCGTCCCGATGACGAAGATCCGGAAGATCACCGCCGAGAACATGATCCTTTCCAAGCGGACCTCGGCGCACGTCACGACGGTCTTCCAGGTCGACTACACGAACATCGCGCGCCTGCGCGAGCGGCACAAAGACGCCTTCCTCGAGAAGAACGGCGTCAAGCTCACGTACCTCCCGTTCATCTTCCGCGCGACGATCCAGGCGCTGAAGGAGTTCCCGCAGGTCAACGGTTCGATCGACGGCGACAACGTGGTGCTGCACAAAGACGTCCACCTCGGGATGGCGGTCGCCCTCGACTGGGGCCTGATCGTGCCGGTGATCCGCAACGCGGATGAGAAGTCGATCCTCGGCCTCGCACGCGCGACCCAGGACCTCGCGGAGCGAGCCCGCACGAAGAGGCTGAAACCGGACGAGATCCACGGCGGCACGTTCACGATCACGAACCCGGGCGTCTTCGGATCCCTCTTCGGCACGCCGATCATCCTGCAGCCGCAGGTCGGGATCCTCGGGGTCGGGACGATCGAGAAGCGGCCCGTCGTCGTGACCGACGAGAACGGCAGCGACGCTCTCGGGATCCGGACGGTCGGTTACCTCGCCCTGTCGTTCGACCATCGCCTGATCGACGGCGCGGACGCCGACCGCTTCCTCGCCACCGTGAAGAAGATCCTGGAAAAGGGCGAGTTCGATCTCGGATAGCGCTGTCAGCTCTCGGCTGTCAGCGCGCGGCTCCCCGGTTCCGCGCCTCGGAAAAGTTCTCCTCGCGATCTTCCTGCTCGCCCTGGCGGCCCGGCTCGCCGTCGTCCTGTTCACGGGCTTCACGACGGTCCGGTTCGGCGACGCCCGCGCCTACCTGAACGCCGCGGAGACGATCGTCCGGGAAGGCCGCTACCCGGCGCGCACCGACGTCTTCTTCTTCCGCCCGCCCGGCTATCCCGCTTTCCTCGCGCTCGCCACCCTCGGGCGGCCCGATCGCATCGCGCGGGCCAAGGTCGCCACGGCGGCTGTCGGAGCGCTCTGCGCGCCGCTCCTCGCCGCCCTCTCCGCCCGCATCTTCCGCCGGCGCCGAGTCGCGATCGCGACCGGGATCGTCGCCGCGCTCCACCCGGCGTTCCTCTTCGTCGCGAGCGACGTGCAGAGCGAGCCGCTCTTTCTCGCACTCCTTCTCGGCGCCGGTGTCCTGCTCTTGATCGCGACCGACCGCCCGTCGACGACGCTCGCGCTCGGCGCCGGGGGGCTGCTCGCCCTCGCGGCCCTGACGCGCTCCTCGGCGCTCGCCCTCGCGCCGTTTCTCTGCGCTCCGCTGTTCGACGGGCGGTACCCGCGACGCGCGCGCGCGCACATCGCGGGCGCGGCGCTCGTGGGGTTCCTCTTCCTCCTCGCGCCGTGGACTCTCCGGAACGCTCTCGTCTTCGGCGAGTTCCTCCCGGTCAACGACGCGGCGGGCAACGCGTTCTACCAGGGCAACAGCGACTGGACGGTCCGGTTCTACCGTGTGCGCACGCGCGAGCAGTACCTGGCGTGGATGAAGGCCTTCGACGAGGACATGCAGCGCCGGACTCTCGAGCTCGACCGCACCGGCCGCGGGTCGCCGGCCGGCCGCTCGCGCGCTTTCGCGAGGCAGGCATTCGAGGAACGGCGATCGGATCCGGCGGGCTGGGCGAAGCTCTTTCTCCAGAAGGCGTGGGACTGGCTTCGCCCTTACCCCAACCCGCTCTTCTGGCCGCCGGCCGCGGTCCTCGCGGCGGCGGCGTACAACCTCCTTCTCTACGGGCTGGCGGCGGCGGGATTCGCCGTCGCGCGGCGCCCAAGGGTCCGTGCGTTCGCTCTCGCGTTCCTCGCGGTCACCTTCCTTTCCCACGTCGTCCTGATCGTCGTGTGGCGCTACCGGATCCCGTATTGGGACCCCGTGCTGCTCCTCTACGGCGTCTTCGGAGCGGGTACACTCCTCGAGGCATGGAAACGACGCTCCCGGGAGTCGCCGCCGCCCGCGATCGCGTGACCGCGTCGGGCCGCCGCGTGGAGGCCCGCTGGCTCGGCCGCATCGGCTACGAACGCGGCCTCGCGCTGCAGCGGGAGGCCGCCGAGCGGGTGTCGCGGGGCGGGACGGAGACGCTCCTCCTGCTCGAGCACGAGCCCGTCTTCACCCTGGGACGGAACGCGACGGCCGCCGACGTCCTCTTCACCCCGGTGAAGCGGCGCGAGCTCGACATCGCCCTTTACGAGACCGACCGCGGCGGCAAGGTGACGTACCACGGTCCGGGGCAGCTCGTCGGCTATCCGGTCCTGAACCTCGATCCCGATCGCCGCGACGTCCGCCGCTACGTGCGGGATCTGGAGGACGTCCTCATCCGCACGCTCGCCGACTTCGAAGTCCCGGCCGCCCGGTCGAGCCGCCCCGAGCGGCTCTCGTCCGTGTGGGTCGAGGACGACAAGATCGCGGCAATCGGCGTGCACCTCTCGCGATGGATCACGACGCACGGCTTCGCGTTGAACGTGACGAACGAGCCGCTCCCCTACTTCGGCGGGATCGTGCCCTGCGGGATCACCGACGGCGGAGTCACGTCGATCGAGCGCTCTCGCGGCCGGCGCATCGAGCCGCGGGAAGTCGCATCGGCCCTCGTCCAGCGGTTCGCGGAAGCGTTCGGCCGCGAGACGGAGCTCGTGGAGCCGTGAGCTCTCTTCCGGTGCGCCCCCCCGCTTCGCGCCTCGAGCGCCCGCCCTGGCTCAAAGTGCGCCTGAGCGCGACGGGAGAGTACGAGCAGGTGCGCGCGATGATGAGGCGCCTCTCGCTCGTCACCGTCTGCGAGGAGGCGCGCTGCCCGAACATCCACGAGTGCTGGGCGCGGGAGCGCACGGCGACGTTCATGCTCATGGGAGACGTCTGCACCCGCACGTGCGGCTTCTGCGCGGTCGGGAAGGGCGTGCCCGGCTCCCTCGACGCCGGCGAGCCGGAGCGGGTGGCGCAGGCCGTGCGGGAGCTCGACCTCTCGCACGCCGTCGTGACGTCGGTGAACCGCGACGACCTCTCCGACGGCGGCGCGGCGCACTTCGCCGAGACGATCCGCGCGATCCGCAGCGCCGTGCCGGGATGCACCGTCGAAGTCCTCATTCCCGACTTCTGCGGGAATTGGAACGCTCTCGACGTCGTTCTGCGCGAAGTGCCGGAGATCCTCAATCACAACCTCGAGTCGGTCGCGCGGCTGTACCACCGCGTTCGGCCGCAGGCCCGCTACGAGCGGTCCCTCGAGCTCATCGCGCGGGCCGACCGGTTCCGGCGGGAAAAAAGGAGCGTCATGCGGACCAAGTCGGGAGTGATGGCGGGGCTCGGCGAGACGATGGACGAGCTCCTGGGCGCGCTTCGCGATCTGAAGGCATCCGGCTGCGACATCGCGACCGTCGGCCAGTACCTCCAGCCCCACGAGAAGCGCCTGCCCGTCGAGCGCTACTACACGCCCGAAGAGTTCGACTCGATCCGACGCGAAGGCGAGGCGATGGGTCTCCATCGCGTCGAGTCGGGGCCGCTCGTCCGCTCCTCGTACCACGCGAGGCGCGCTCTCGAAGGGAACCCTCACCCTGACCCTCTCCCAGAGGGAGTCGGGGGGATCGCTTGAGGCGCGCGGCGGTTCTCGCCGGCGTTCTCGTTCTCGGATCGACCCTGCCGCTCCTCGCGCAGCCCGTTGCCGCGGAACTGACGAAGTACGAGGAGCCCAAATACCCGGAGAAGATCCTGAACGCGCAGCTCCAGGGCAACGTCAACCTGATCGCGCGGATCGACAAGGAGGGCAGGATCCAGAACCTCATGCCGCTCGCGTCGAGCTTCCAGCCCCTGATCGAGCCGGCGGTCGCCGCCGTCGAGAAGTGGCGGTTCAAGCCGGCGACGCGCGACGGGAAGCCGGTGGACATCTCGGCGAACATCGGCGTCCGGTTCCGCCTGAAGATCGAAAAGCGCGGCGCCGTGCCGCAGCCGATCATCGGCGACCTCCCGGTTTTTCCCGCGGACGCCACCGGTCGGAAGACGGGGCCGGAGGGGTTTCCGATCCGCCTGGGCTTCGACCCGAAGCTGCGCGCGGAGGCGGTCCTCGACGTCGATCCGCAGCCGAAGGCGCGGCAGATGAGGGTCCGCGTCGAAGCGACGTCGCCGCTCGGACGCCCCTACATCCTCTTCGACAAGCCGGTCACGGTCCCCGCGAAGGCCGCGGAGGTCAAGATCCCGGTCGTCGCTTCGGTCGGGAGCGACTGGCCGGAAGGCATCTGGATCATTCGGTTCTCCACGGACGCGAAGGAAGCGGGCGGAGGACAGTTCTGGGTCGCGCGGGACCCGAACCGGTTCGACTTTTCGGTCAAGCCCCGACAGAAGACGTAACGGGCGCGCGGCCCCGATGAGAGAACCCCGGCGCCCGGCGATCGCGTTCGGAGTCGTCGGCCTCGTCGCCGGACTCGCTTCCTGCGCGACGGTCGACCGCGGAGCGCCCGTGCCGTGCACGGGTTTCGTCCCCGCAAAGCCGAACGTGCTCCGTTCTCCCGAGTACCCCGCCCCCGCGCGGAAGATGGGGATGAGCGGTGAGTCGACCCACGAAGTCACGGTGGACCGAGCCGGCAAGGTCCGGGACGCGCGGATCGTCGGCACGACGTTCATGGTCTTCGCGCTCGCGGCGGACGGC
>DASRPJ010000334.1:0-4619 GCA_035646435.1 Thermoanaerobaculia bacterium
GCCGGAGAAGAGGTTGCCGAGCGTGTCCTGGAGCGCGAGCCCGATCACGACCGACAGAACGGCGGACGTCGCGATCACGCCGGTCAGCTGAATCCCGAGGATGACCCGGAGGAGTATCGCCGCCGCGATGCCGAAGACGAGGAGGCTCACGAGCTGACGAAGGAGCGCGGGGGCGGCGACCTTTCGCCGGAGGCGGAAGGCCACGTCGAAGAAGACGTAGTCGAGAACGCGCGTCAAGACGAGCGCCGCCGCGATACCGATCGCGAGCGCGCCGTAGTCGTGGCCGCGCGGGTTCGTCGTGGGAATGCCGACGGCGGTCAGGAGGAGAACGACTGCGAGGACCGTCGCGACGAGGGCGACGGGCCCGATCAGGTGGCGAACGATGGGGGGCAGCTTCTCGCCGAGCGGCTTGATCCGGTCGAGGGTCTTCACAGCGAGCCGATTCTCTCGACGGCCGCGCGCGGGTCGGAAGATTCCTGGAAGAGCCGGACCGCGGCGACGCCGGCGATCCGATCGCGGTAC
Source organism: Thermoanaerobaculia bacterium (assembly GCA_035646435.1). GTDB lineage: Bacteria > Acidobacteriota > Thermoanaerobaculia > UBA5066 > Gp7-AA6 > Gp7-AA6. Next base: position 523 of record DASRPJ010000334.1, read on the forward strand.
GGCGCGAGCCGCTCGAGTTCTGCCTCGCCGATTCCGCCGATCGCGTAGACGTCGGTCGAGTCCTCCTCGCGAGCCGGGAGGGCATCGAGCGCACCCGTTCCGAGCGGGGCTCCGAACGACCGTTTCGAGGGGGTGTCGAAGATCGGCCCGATCACCACGACGTCCGCGCCGGCCTCGATCGCTTGCGCCGCCTCGGCGGGCGAGTGGGTCGAGACGCCGACGAGAAAACCGCGCGGCGCCGCGGCCCGGACCCGGGCGAGCGGCAGTCCGTTCGCGGGAAGGTGGACTCCCGACGCCTCCGCCGCCAGCGCGACGTCCAGTCGCGCGCTCACGAGGAGGGGGACCCCCGGACCGAGAGCTTCGCGCGCGGCTTGCGCCCGTCGCAGCGTGTCGCGGTCCGCCGAACCCTTCTCGCGCAGCAGGACGGCGAGGCCGGGAGCGCCGCCGAGCGACGCGAGGACGGCTTCGAACCGGGAGTCGCCGATCGCGCTCCGGTCCGTCACGTAGAGCGCCTTCACTCGGGCTGTCCCTCCGGTTCGGGAGGCGGCGTCGAGAGCTCGCGGGAGAGGACCCTCAGGTCCGCCGCGCCGATGACCAGGTGGACGAGGCCCAATCCCGAGACGAAGCCGCGGAAGAACCCCGATCCCGAGAGCCCGGGGCCCGTCGGGGTGCTCCACGGCCGCAGGAAAAGGTAGACGCCGACGGCGGTGCAGTAAAAGACGAACAGGGCGCTGCCGAGCACCGTCGAAGCGCGCAGGCTCATCTTCGGGATTCTAGTTTCTTCGCCGGGGAGGGGTCTGACCCCTCCGGGGTCAGACCCCATATGCTGGGCAAAAAAAAACCGCGCCCGAAGGCGCGGTCGAAGAGGAGGAGACCCCGGATGTCGTTCGTTTAACCCTTGCGCCCCTTGCCATGGCCCTTGCCGCTCGGCGCGCTCCCCGGCGCCGGCGCGGAGTGATGGGGCGCGCGCTCCACGCGGGGCGCGGGCGCGGGACGGGATTCGCGGTACTCCTTGGGTGCCCGGTATTCGCGGGGCTCGGGCCGAGGGGCGCTGTACTCACGGGGCGCCGACCGCGTCTCGGGCCGGTACTCCTTGGGCGCCCGGTACTCGCGGGGCTCGGGCCGAGGGGCGCTGTACTCGCGGGGCGCCGACCGCATCTCGGGCCGATACTCCCGGGGCGCCTTCTCGCGCGGCTCCGACCGGTACTCCCGCGGCGCGGGAGCCGATTCGGGACGACGCTCGAGACGCGGGGAAGCCTTCGACGCCCGAGGCGCGGAGCGCCAGTCCTCCGACGGGGCCCGCTCCTTGGAGCGCGGCGAGACGTCCCGGAACTCCTGGTTCCGACGGCCCGGGACGGCTCCCTCGATGACGCGCTTTGCGGGTGCCTCGGACCGACCGCGCCATGCCTCGGAAGACTTCTCGATGGACCTCTTGGGAGCGGGAGCGGGGCGCGCCTCGAAGGAGGGCTCGGGACGTCCCCGCCACTTGTCCTCGCGCTCGAGGGGTCGGTTCTCCTCGCGAGAGAAGGACTTTCCCGGTTTCGAGCGCTCGGTGGACGGAGCCTTCGACGGGCCCTCGCCCTTGGCGGGTGCCCGCCCTCGCCAGTCGTCGGCCGGAGCGGACGGAGCCGGAGCCGACCGCTCGATCCGCTTGCCCTCGCGGGGAAGGTCGAAGCCTTCCGGACCGCCGCGGCTCTTGCCGGGGCGCTCGCGCTCGACCGACTCGACCGGGGCCGGCGAACTCCGGTCGCCCTTGTCCGCCTTGCCGCGTCCGCGCCAGTCCGTAGCCGGATCCTCCGAGCGAGCCGGACCGCCCCTTTCCGCCTTCTCGCCGGCGAGGTCCGGGACGGCTCGTTCGATGCCCTTGCGATCGCGCGCGAAGACCGACTCTCTCTCGGCGGAGCCCTTGTCCCGACCCGGAGCGGCGAGGAAGTCCCTCACCGATCCGCCGCGGTCGACTTTGGCACCCCGGGTCGCGAGCGCCTCGGCGCCCGGTCCCCCGAGCTTGCCGCGGCCGGCGACGACGGCTCTCTCTTTGAGGGCCTCGACGGTCGACGCGGTGAGCGCCTTCTGACGTCCGAGCACCGGAGCGAGGCGATCGGAGTCGATGCCCTTCGCCTTCTCGATGCGCGACGGCATCTCCCGGGCGTAGTTCTGGAGGGCCTGCGGCAGCGAGTCGCCGCGAGAGCCGACGACGATCGGCTTGGGGGAGATCGCAATGTGATCGCCCAGGTTCTGCATCAGCCGGCTGCCCGAGACGACCGAGATGGGGTCGTAGCCGGAGCCGAAGTTTCCGGAGTTCACGAAGTTCCAGCCGCCGAAGTCGACGTCGCGGGTCCGGAACGTGCCGGAGATCGCGAAATACAGGCTCGCGCTGCGGCTGTAACGCGAGTTCCAGCCCCAGGAGCGGTAGTAGTCGTTGAACCAGGGCGAGTAGTAGGAGTAGTAACCGACCGGGCACCATCCGACGTAACGCGGGGTGTAGGCCCAGTAGACCCAGGCCGGTGAGTAGACGTACGAGGGCACCCACGACCAGTGGCGGTCGAAATACCAGGTGCCGTAGTGGTGGGGATACCAGCCCCACGGATCGTAAGACCACCAGCTCAAGCCGATGGACGTGTAGTACCAGCTGCCGTGAGAGTAGGGGCTCCAGCCGACGGAAACGCGGGGAGTCCAGACCTGGGTCGAGTAAGTCGAGCTGTACTCCCAGTCGCCGTAGTCGTCGAGCGCAACGACCTCGCTCGCGTAGTCGTCGTCCGTGTAACGGACCGACGCGCTGCGGGTCGTGTCGGAATAGAGCTCTTCCAGCCGGTCGGAGGCCCAGAGATCGAACCGGTCGCGCGAGAAGACCCCGCGGGCGAGCTCCGGCTCTTCGTCTCCGTCGACGAGGAGATAGCTACCGGCCTCGACGGTGTAGCTGTCGGCGCGCGTCCGGACCTCGGCGGAGCCGGCACGAACGACGACGACGGTTCCCCGACGCGGGTCGGCGTTCACGCGAACGCGGGAGCCCGCCGCGAGGTACACGGTCGCCGACTCGGTGTCGATCCGCGGGATGGCGCCCTCGTCGGCGCCGATCGCCGCCAGGACCACCGAGCCGTCGCGAAGGTCGATCGCGGAAAAGTCGTCGTCTTCGCCCTGCTGGGCGTAGAGGGAGGAGAACCGCGCGCGGGTCCCGCCGCCGACGAAGAGGAGGTTTCCATCGGCGAGGCCCACTTCGGCACGGCCGGCGTCGGTGACGATGATCTCGTCGCCGGCGGAGATCGGCATGTTGCGCCGAGCGCTGACCCGGCCGTTGAACCGCGACACGACGGTCACGCCTCCGACCGTGTCTCGGACGTAGGAGTACCCGTTTCGCTCCCCCTCGTAGTCCGCATAGGCGGTGTCGGGTCGCGAGACGGCGTCGTAGTCCGCCTGGGGGTAGGCGATCGCGACCGTCAGAAAGGTCATCGCGACGCCAAAAAGGATTCGAACGTTCCGTTTCATGGGCATCCTCCGCGGGAGAAGAGATAGCGATGCCCGTGCCACGACGGCACCCGGCGACCCATTCGATAAGATCCTCCGGTTCAGTGACTTACGATGGAGCCAATCTCCGGCTCCCGCGGGGAGTGTCCCGTCCCGCGGACAGCCTTTCACGCCCGCAGGACACTCTTCTGGCGGCCCCGAGTCGGGTTTCCCCGCCTTCAGCCTGCGCCCCGCAGGCTCTTTCCGCGCCCGGGTCCGCCCGGCGCACCACTGCTAGTCTCTCCCGCCGTGGCGATCCGGAATCTCATTCGGTGGGGGGACGCCCGTCTCCTCAATCCGAACGACGAGGTCGCCGAAAGCGACGGCGCGGGCCTCGCGGACCTCGTGGCCGACCTCGTGGACACGTGTCACGCGGCACCCGGGATCGGCCTCGCGGCTCCCCAGATCGGCGTCAATCGGCGGGTCGCGATCGTGGACCTCTCCGTGGGCGAGGACCCGTCGGCGATCATCGTGCTCGTGAACCCGGTCCTCCTTTCCACCTCGGGCGAACAGAAGGAGGAGGAGGGCTGCCTTTCGGTACCCGACGTCGCAGAGCGGGTGGTGCGTCCGGAGCACGTCGTCGTGCGGGCCGCGGA
>DASRPJ010000335.1:0-13900 GCA_035646435.1 Thermoanaerobaculia bacterium
TTCCCCGCCGGCCTCGTGCCGCTCTCCGCGAAGCTCGACGACACGCGCACCGCCGTCGCGGCGGGAGCCGACGAAATCGACATGGTGATCGACCGCGGGGCGTTCCTCTCGGGCGACTACGAGAAAGTCGCGTCGGAAATCGTCGCGATCAAGGACGCCTGCGGGCCCGCGCACCTGAAAGTCATCCTCGAGACGGGCGAGCTCGAAACCTACGACAACGTCCGGAAGGCGTCGCGCCTTGCGATGACGTACGGCGCCGACTTCATCAAGACTTCGACCGGGAAGATCAGTCCCGCTTCGACGCCCGGCGTCGTCCTCGTCATGCTCGAGGCCATCCGCGACTTCTACTTCGAGACCGGCCGCAGGATCGGAATGAAGCCGGCCGGCGGCATCAAGACGTCCAAGCAGGCGCTTCACCTGCTCGTCCTCGTCAAGGAGACGCTCGGCGACGCGTGGCTGACGCCGGCCCTTTTCCGGCTCGGAGCCTCCACCGTCACCAACGATCTCCTCATGCAGCTCGTCAAGGAATCGAGCGGCCGATACCAGAGCGAGGACTACTTCACGAAGGACTGACCATGGCGACCGTCAAAGAAGAACAGGAAGCGCGCGAGCACGCGGTCCGGCGGATCGAGCGGGAGAAGCCCGCTCTCGAGTTCGGGAGCGCCTGGGACTACGCGCCGGCCCCCGAGTCGCGCGACCACCTCCGACTCGAGGAGCGATACGGGCTCTTCATCGGCGGGAAGTTCGTCGCACCGAAGTCGAAGAAGTACTTCGAGACGGTCAACCCCGCGACCGAGGAGACGCTCGCCCAGGTGGCGGAGGCGGGCCCCGCGGACGTCGACGCGGCGGTCACCGCCGCCGAAGAGGCGTACCGGAAGCGCTGGTCCCGGCTCAAGCCCGCCGACCGCGGAAAGTACGTCTACCGGATCGCCCGGCTCCTCCAGGAGAAGTCCCGCGAGCTCGCGGTGCTCGAGTCGATGGACGGCGGCAAGCCGATCAAGGAGTCGCGGGACGTGGACGTGCCCCTCGCGATCGCCCACTTCTTCTACCACGCGGGCTGGGCGGACAAGCTCGAGTACGCGTTCCCGAGGCACACGGTCTCCCCGATCGGCGTGTGCGGCCAGATCATCCCGTGGAACTTCCCGCTCCTGATGGCCGCGTGGAAGATCGCGCCCGCGATCTCGTGCGGAAACACCGTCGTGCTGAAACCCGCGGAGACGACGCCCCTGACCGCGATGCTGCTCGCCGAGGTGTGCCAGGAGGCGGACCTCCCGCCGGGCGTCGTGAACATCCTGCCGGGCGCGGGTGAGACCGGCGCGGCCCTCGTCAACCACGCGAGGGTGAAGAAGATCGCGTTCACCGGATCGACCGACGTCGGCAAGATCATCCAGCGCGCCACGGCGGGGACCGGCAAGCGCCTCACGCTCGAGCTCGGCGGCAAGGCCGCCAACATCGTCTTCGAGGACGCCCCGATCGACCAGGCCGTCGAGGGCATCATCAACGGGATCTACTTCAACCAGGGGCACGTCTGCTGCGCGGGCTCGCGCCTGCTCGTCCAGGAGTCGATCGCCGACACCGTCCTCCAGAAGCTCTCCGACCGGATCGCGACGCTCCGGATGGGCGACCCGCTCGACAAGAACACCGACGTCGGAGCGATCAACTCGAAGATGCAGCTCGACAAGATCCGCGAGCTCGTCGCGTGCGGGGTCGAGGAGGGCGCGGAGCTCCACCAGTCCTCCTGCGCGATCCCGCCGAAAGGCTTCTGGTTTCCCCCGAGCTTCTTCACGAACGTCGCGCAGTCGCACCGGATCGCTCGCGAGGAGATCTTCGGGCCCGTGCTGACGGTCATGACTTTTCGGACCCCGGACGAGGCGATCGAAAAGGCGAACAACATCCCCTACGGCCTCTCGGCGGGGGTGTGGACGGACAAGGGGTCGAAGATCTTCCAGATCACGCAGAAGATGCGCGCCGGCGTCGTGTGGGCGAACACGTTCAACAAGTTCGACCCGACGTCTCCCTTCGGCGGGTACAAGGAGTCGGGCTTCGGCCGCGAGGGCGGCGTGCACGGGCTGCGCGCCTACGTGGAGCTCGGCTGATGCCGGAACTGGAAATTCGGAAGACGTACAAGCTCTACGTCGGCGGCGAGTTCATCCGTACGGAGTCCGGGCGGTACGACCCCATCCCGGACGCGCGCGGACAGCTCCTCGCCAACGTCTCCCGCGGCTCGCGCAAGGACCTGCGGGAAGCCGTCCGCAAGGCGCGCGCGGCGCAGCCGGGCTGGGCGGCGAAGAGCGCGTACCTGAAGGGCCAGATCCTCTACCGGATGGCCGAGATGCTCGAAGGCCGCGCCGAGAGCTTCGAGCAGCTCCTCCGCGAGTCGCACGGCGTGACCGCGCCCGCGGCGCGCGCCGAGGTCCGCGCGACGATCGACCGGATCGTTCACTACGCCGGCTGGTCCGACAAGTACGTCGCGCTCCTCGGAACGGTGAACCCGGTTGCGTCATCGTACTTCGACTTCTCCGTCCCGGAGCCGATGGGCGTCGTCGGGATCGTGGCGCCCGAGACGCCGGACCTGCTGGGTCTCGTCTCGCACCTGGCGCCGGTGATCGTCGCGGGGAACACCGCGGTCGTTCTGCTGTCGGAGAAGTACCCGCTCGTCTCGCTCGAGCTCGCGGAGATCCTCGCGACGTCGGACCTCCCAGCGGGAGTCGCGAACCTCCTCTCCGGCCGGAAAGAGGAGCTCGTCCCGCACCTCGCGCGCCACATGGACGTGAACGCGCTCTCCGACGCCGGCGGCGACCGCGCTCTGTCGAAGTCGATGGCCGAGGACGGCGCCGTCAACGTGAAACGCGTGAAGCGCTACGGGATCGCGGACTACTCCTCCGACACCGCGCAGGGCCTCGACTTCATCGAGGCGTTCACCGAGACCAAGACCACCTGGCACCCGATCGGGGTATAGCGGATCGGGGCAGAGAGGACGCGGAGACCGCCGACCGGTATCCGTTTCAACGGGTTGTTTTGGCTACTCCGTCGATCCCGTTGCATACGATCTGCTCCAATCGTATGCTTGCGGCATGAGAACGACTCTCGACCTGCCCGAAGAGACTCTGGAGAAAGCGCGTCGTGCTGCCCGGCTTCGGACGAAAACCGAGACGGTGATCGCCGGGCTCGAGGAGCTCATTCGAAAGTCCAAGCGGGAGGAATTGCGAGGCCTCGCGGGAAAGATCCGGCTGGACGTTGACGTGCCGCGGTCGCGTGAGCGTCGCCGGGCTTGAGTCTGGCCGTCGTCGATACGTCGGCGTGGATCAGCTTCTTTCGCGGTGACTCGGCAGCGATCCGGCGAATCGATCCACTTCTCGCCGTGGGATCGGCGGCAATAACCGGTCCGATCCTGGCGGAAGTTCTCTCCGGAGCAGGTTCTCGTGCCGAGTTCGACCGCCTGCGAGACCTGTTTCAGGGTCTCGATCGTCTGGCGGACCCACCCGAGCTGTGGGAACGGATTGCCGAAGCGCGGTATGCGTTGGCGCGCAAAGGCCACCAGGCGTCACTCGTCGACCTCTCCATCGCGTTGGCGTGTCTCGACGGTGGGCACACGCTCGTGACTCGCGACCGAGACTTCCGAGCAATTGCCCGCGTGCTCCCGCTCGAGCTCGAGGTCTTCTAGGGCAGAACGATCAGCCCCCCGCGAGCTTCCGGATCCCCGCCTCGTCCATCCCGTAGTGCAGCCAGTCGTCCCGCTTCGCGCCGAGTCGGTCGTAGAACTGGATCGCCCGGACGTTCCAGTCGAGGACCGCCCACTGGAGGCGCCATGCGTTGCGGGCGAGCGCCTCCTTCGCGAGCGCGGCGATGAGCGCCTCCCCGACACCTTTGCTTCGCGCGGCGTCCGACACGACGAGGTCCTCGAGGTAGAGAAAGGGCCGCGCGCGGAACGTCGAGCCGGGGGTCTCGTAGAAGAGCGCGATCCCCTCGACCGTGCCGTCCAGCTCGCCGACGAGCGCTTCGAGCTTCGACGTGTCGAAGATCCACGAAAGAAGACGCGTCGCCTCTTCGTCGTCGGGGGGGCGGAGCTTCTCGAAGGTCGCGAGCTCGCGGTCGAGCTCGACGATGCGCGCGCCGTCGCCGCGCACCGCACGGCGGACGGTTATCGGCATCTCACTTCGCGTTGACGATGCGGACGAAGTCCACGAGGGCGAGGAGCTTCAGCGCCTCGTCGCGGTCAACGTTGGCGCCCTGCGCGAGCACGAGGCGTCCCGGCGTCGCGACGACCGTTACGAGCGTCGTCGGGTTGGGTCCCGATCGGTCCGTGACGGCGAAGGCCTGAAGGCCGGCGACTTTCACCTCTTTCGCTTCGACTCCGGGCGCGCGCGCGGCTTCGGCGACGGCTTTTTTGATCGCGCCCGCGAGGTCTTTCCCGGCGCCGTAGTCCTGCACGACGAGCTGGAACTGGCGGACCGACGTCGGGCTCTCGATCCGCTGGAAGAACCGGGAGACCTGGGTGTAGAGGCCCATCTCGTTCTCGTCCGTGTCGGGAAGCGGATCCCGCGGCGCGGCAACGTAGCCGGGGAGCGTCGCGGGCAGGCCGTCCCGGAGGGAGAGCGGCCAGACCGCTTTTCCTGCCGTGGCGGCTTCCAGAGCGGCGACCCCATCAATGAGCAGGATGACCATCGCGAGAACGACCCGAAGTGCCATGAACAAAGGATAACGCCGAACGGCACGATTCTTGATCCTCCGGACGGCGGGGGGAAGAGAAATGAAGACCTTTGTGATGTTTCTTGCGGTGGCGATCGGGGCGGTGACCGGGATCGCCGCGTCGCAGGATGCGGCCGCGACGGCCGCCTCGGCGCCGGCGCTCGCCGTCGTTGCGGAAAAGAGCGAGATCACGTCCGTTTACGGGACCGTCACCGAGTACGAGCCGGGCCGCTCGATCACCGTGGCGCAGCCGGATCGGAAGTGGGCGACCTACGCGATCGACCGGGACTCGGATCTGCCGCCGCAGATCGCGAGCGGCCGCCGCGTCGTCGTGCAGACGATCACGCGGCCCGGCCTCGAGAAGGCGCTCGTCCGCAAGGTGACGATGAAGAAGGCGCAATAGCCACGACGTAGACTTGCGGCCTCGCATGGACGAGGCCTCGCGCGCGCGGATCCGAATCTTTCTGAACGACCCCGCGGCGCGAGGTCAGCCCGCGGTGCCGTCGCAACCCCCGCTCGAAACGGAGCGCCATCCGTGGGGCTTTCGCGTCGAGGGCGAGCGCCCCGAGCCGCGACCCTACGACCCGGACACTCGGGAGTTCCTCTACTGGCAGATCGCTTCGGCTCTCGCCCGCGGACGCGCGCTCTGGACGCGCTTCCTGCCGGAGGCCGGCACGTGGATCGTGGGACCCGTGCTCCCCTCCATCCCGGTCGAGGGCGAGGGGCTGAACGCGTACTACGACCGGAAGGCGCTCCATTTCTTCCGCGGCGAAGACGCGGCGAGCGGCGCCGTCGTTCACTCCGGCGACAGCCCGGACATCGTCGTTCACGAGCAGGGTCACGCGGTCCTCGACGCGATCCGCCCGGACTTCTGGGACGCCCCGCACTTCGAGGTCGCGGCGTTTCACGAGGCGTTCGGCGACCTCGCCTCGATCCTGGCGGCTCTCGCCGAGCCCGATCTCGCGCGAGCCGCGCTCGAGGAGACGAAGGGCGAGCTCGATCAGTCCAACCTGGTTTCGCGGCTCGCGGAAGAGCTGGCCGCCGCGATCGTCTCGCGGTATGGCCCGGAGGCGGCGCTTCCCGACTCGCTGCGCGACGCAGTCAACCCCTTCCGCTATCGGTCGCCGCGCTCCCTTCCGGACGAGGCGCCGGCCGACGCCCTTTCGCGCGAGCCCCACTCATTCTGCCGCGTTCTGACCGGCGCGTGCTGGGACGCGCTCGTGCGCCTCTACTCGAGGAATCCGGCGGCACGGAGCGATGAGACGGAGAGCCGCGCCGCGGCGCTCCGGGAGGCCGCCGACGCGCTCGCGGGCGCGATCGCCGGCGCGGCGAAGGAAGTCGCCTCGGCGGCGGCGTTGTTCCGGCGCTTCGCGGCCGCGTTCGTGCGGGAGGCGGGCGGGGAGAAGAACGCCGGCGTCTTCACGGAAGCCCTCGCGTCGAGAGGGCTCGTAACGGCCGGCGGCCCGGCAGGAGCGCTCCCCGCGCCGGAGCCGGAAGCGCTCGCCACGCGAACGCTCGATGCGATCCGCGAACGGCTCGGGATGTCGCTCGAAGACGAGATCCTCGTTCGCCCGTCGCGCGACGGCAGCCTTTCCGGAAGGCGCGCGCGGGACCTCTTCCTGAGTGGGCCGGAGTACGGCCCCGCGGACGGCGCGGCCGTCGAGATCTCCGACTCGTTCTCGATTGCCGTCGCCGAGAGCGGCTACGTCAGCGCGTCGCAGGTGGAGCGGGCCGGCAACGACGACGAGGAGGACGCTCGCGAGTTCGTCCGCACGCTCGCGCGACGGGGACGCATCGCCGGCGATGACGCCCCGTCGGTCGACGCTCCGGTTCTGTATCGCGAGGGAAAATCTCACTTCGTCGCCCGCGAACGAGATGGCGTGCGGCGGGTCCGCCGCGCTTGGATTTCCGGAGGTGCGAGATGAAACGGAGAAACCCGATCGTTCTTCTTGCTTCGCTCGTTCTCCTCGCGACCGCGTGCGCGTCGGCGAAGAACCCTTCCCGCGCTTCGGGGGAGCCGGTGCTCCTCTCGCCCGCGGAGCTCGTCGCGTCGCTCGCCGACGTCGCGAACGGACGCAACGCGGATATGGCCGAGACGGGACTCGTCCTGAAGACGATCGAGCTGCGGCTCCTCGTCGGCCGGGAGGACCGCGCCGGTGGGCGCGTGAGCTTCTTGATTCTCGACGTCGAAGCGTCGCGGCGGAGCGAGGTCTCTTTCACGCAGAGCTTCACGCTCGAGCTTCCTCCTCCCTCTCGCTCGCGTTCCGTCGCTCGCCCACCCGCCGTCCCCGGAGTCGTGGAGTTCGTCGAAGCGGCTCTCGCCGCCGCCCGCGAGCTGGCCGCGGCCGCTGTGAGAGAAGGCCTGCCCCAGAAGCTCTCCGAGGTCGAGCTCTCGGCGCGGATCGTCCGGTCGGGCCGGATCCAGGGGGGCGTCGCGTTCACCGCGATCGCGGGGTCCGGGCTCTCGGCCGACGCCGGCCGCGCGAGCGAGGAGACGAACACGGTGCGGCTCGTGTTCGCGGTGCGGTGAGAGGGGTCGCCCGGTGAGACGGGTCCGCCCGGTGAGAAGGCCCCTCACCCCGGCCCTCTCCCCAGAGGGGAGAGGGAGAGGGAGAAATGAAAAAGCGGTCCCGAGGGACCGCTTTTCCATCGCCGCGGTTTTATCCGGTCAGCGTCGCGCCCCCAGGATCGCGTCCTTCGCCTTCTTCGACACGCGGAACTTCACGACGCGCTTCGCGGGAATCTTGATCTCCTCGCCCGTCGCGGGGTTGCGACCCATGCGCGCTTTCCGATTGACGAGGACGAGCTTCCCGACCCCCGGGATCGTGAAGCTGTTCTTCGCCTCCTTGTAGGCGAGAGACGTCAAGTCGTCGAGAAACTGGGTCGCCTGCCTCTTGGTGCTGCCGCTCGTTTTCGCCAGCTGATCCGCGATCGCAGACTTCGACATCGCTTTTCCGGATTTTTCTGCCATTTGCACTATCCCTTCTTCATTGCAGATTCGCCCTTGAGGGGCTGATCAAATTTGGCGGCTATTCTAGACCGCTCGATGGAACGTCAAGCACAAAAAATGGCCCCGCGGCGATTTCCTTCACGGACTGTCCGGCGAGCGCACAGCGCCCCCGGAGGGTAATAAGATCGGTGGCGAGGCGCCGGACGGACTCTCGCGCGACGCGTCGGATCGAAGAGACGGCTTTCGTCCTGCTCGTCCTCCTCGGGGCGGCTGGCTGCCGCCTGGAGTCGGAGAGTCGCGTCGCGGAGCGGATCCTCGAGCGCTATCGAGCCGCGTCGGGAGCGCGGCCGCTCGCCCGCTCCCACGTCATCCGGATGAGCCTTTCCCCGGATGCCGCCGCTGGAGCTCCGTCCGCCACCGGCGTCGCCGAGGTCGCGTGGCGGGACGATCGGTACCGGGAGAGGACCGCTTCCGCGGGCGCGATCACCGAGCGCGGCATCCAGGGGGGAAAAGCCTACTACGTGGACGAGGACGGGTTCACCCGCGTCGTCTCCGAGCCGGTCCTCGCGGAGCTTTTGAGCCGCTCCTACTTCTGGAGGCGCGCCTGGCTCTTCGCGGACCGCGAGCGAGCGCGCCTTTCGGTGGGCCCGGCGGACGCCTCCACGGTATCGATCCGACTCGCGCCGACGGGGGGCGCTTTTCCGCTCACCCTCTCCTTCTCTCGCCGGGACGGCGCCCTCGTCGCGGTGCGGTCCCCCCGGTTCGACCTCGACTTCGAGAGCCCGACCCGTTTCCGCGAGACGTCCGGGCGGCGCCCCCCGGTGCGCGGCGAGATCACGTGGGTCGGACTTCCCACGGGGCCGATGGCGGACGCCGCCGTCGGGGGCGGCTGCGGCGTTTTCCAGGGGGTCCCGGCTCCGCTCGCCTTCACCCGAACGCCCGGCGGGGGGATCGCGTTTCCGGCGGCCGTGAACGGGAATCCGGTCGCGCTCGCGCTCGACTCGGAGGCGGATGGACCCCTCCGCGTCTCGCCGGCGGTGGCCGCGCGGCTCGGACTGGAGTTCGCGACGGACGTCTTCGGGCGCCGGCTCGCGTCCGGGGCCCGACTCGACGCGGGAGGTTTCTCGTGCGAAGGGATCCACGTCGAGGCCCTCGCGAGCGCGCCCGAGGGGGCCGACGGGGTCGTTGGTGGGACTCTCTTTCGGGAGGCGGTCGTCGAGATCGACCCGCGGGCGTCTCGCGTCGCCCTCCACGAACCGAACCGGTTCGTTCCGCCGGAGGGGTTCACGCGCGTGCTGGTCGACGACGACGGCAACCGGCCCGTCACCATTCTCCGCCGGGGAGCCAACGACGTGCGCCTCCGCATGGCCTCGCCGACCGGGGGCGCGCACATCCGCCTCGCCGCGGAGGCCGCCGCCCGCGCGGGCATCGAGCTCCCCGCGACCGTCCGCGGCTTCCGCTGGGGCGGCGTGGCGTTGCCGGAGCTCTCCGCGGTCCGCGAGCCGAGCGCGCCGTCGCCGGGGTGGGGCGACGACGGGACGCTCGGATTTCCCGCCCTGATGCGCTTCCACGTCTTCGTCGACATGACGTACCGCTGGGTCTACGTCCGGCCGACGGAGCGGTAGGCACCGCGCGGAACCGGCTCGGCTCCGGCACGGGTTTCGCAATTCTCGGGAGCGGGAGGAGTCTCCGAATGCTCAAGCTCGCTCTGATCTTTCTCGTGGTCGGAGTCGTCGCGGCGCTCTTCGGGTTCACGACGGTCGCCGGCGCGTCTTTCGCGGTGGCCAAGTTCTTCGCGTTTCTCTTCCTCGTGTTGTTCCTGATCTTCCTCATTCTCGGGTTGACCGCCGCACGCAAGATCGTCACGTAGCTCGCCGGCCCGGCGCGCGGGCGGGTCCCCCCGCGTCCGGTAGCCTCTTGCCCATGGCGAATCGCGCTCTCCGGCTGATAGCCTTCGCTCCAAAGGCGGTGTATCCCGCCCCGGCGAAAAAAGGAGGGTCCATGGCCAAGACTCTGTGCAAGGTCGGCGGGTTGATCTTTCTCATCCTGGGTCTCGTGGGCTTTGCGATGCCAAACCTCTTGGGTTTCCACCTGACGACGATTCACAACGTCATCCACGTCCTCACGGGGTTGATCGCCCTCTACCTCGGGTTCGCGGGCACCTACGCCGGCGCGAAGACCTTCTGCCTGGTCTTCGGAGTGGTGTACCTGCTGATCGCGATCATCGGCTTCATGGCGCCCGGCACCCTCGCGAGCATCCTCGGGCACTCGGGGCCGATGACGTCGGCCGAGCTCATGCCGGACAACGTCTTCCACCTCGTGGTCGGGATCCTGTTCCTGGCGGTCGGCTTGATGCGTCCCGCCGTGGTCGTCCCCGCGCGCTGACCTCGTTTCGCGCACAGTCGGGCCCGGCCAGCCACGGCCGGGCCTTTTTTTCGGGACGGACGAAGAGGACTAGCCGACGCCGCCGGCGCGCAGCGCCAGCGGAATGGTCGCCTCGCACCCGGCGCAGAGAACCTCGGGGTCGAGCGCGAGGAGCCGGGCGTCCAGGCAGAGGACCGCGTCGCATTGCGGGCACTCGACCTCGACGGTCTCGTGCGAGGACTCCGGCGCCTTGTCGGGAGCGCCCCGGCGGGCGAGACCGACCCGCGGGAGATCGAAGGGAGCCACGTTGTCTTTCACCGTCGTTCCTCCTGTCCGAAGCGCGGCGCGCGCGCCGCGACGTCGGCGGGGTCGAATGGGCGAGCCAGATACAGGTTCGTGGACCTTTCTTTGGACTTCTGAACCGCGAGGCGCGCGACACCGAGCAGGAAGAAGAAGCCGCCCGTTGCCAGCAGGCTCGCTACCGCGGCCCGGAACGCGCGCGGAGTCGAGCGCGGATCGCGCCCCGCCGCTCCCGCGAGAATGCCTCCGAGAAAGAGACAGAGGACGGAGAGAAGGAGGAGATGCCGCGCGCGGTCGTGGGTGGGGCGGGACGGCTGGGACCACACGAGCTTCATGGCGGGAACGACGGAAAACGGCGTCCGGACGAGTGCCGCGCGGGTGCGCTGGGAGCGAGGTCGAAACCCATTCGCCCTCCGCTTCATCCGGAAGCGACGCCGGAGCTCCCGGATCCTGCTCTGTCAAGTTCATTGTAGAGAAGACGCGAAGGACGCGCAACGCTTTCGTGCTCCGACTTCGGTAGTACGACTGCGCTCCCTAGAGTCCTCCCCGCATGCCGGCGAAGAAGTCGTCGGTGCCGTAGCGGCCGAGCGCGACGGCGACCGTTCCGTCGCATCGCGCGGTGACCTTGTCGTTGCCGTCGAAGATCTCCGCCGACGCGAACGTAAGATTGGTCCCGGCGCGGAGGAGTCCCGCCTCGACCGTGACGCGATCTCCGCGCGTCGGCTTCAGGAACGTCATCGAGAGCGAGACCGTCGCCGAGCGGGTGTCGGGCCGCGTGAGCCAGCCCACCGTGCCGATCGCCAAGTCGAAGAGGCCCGCGAGAATCACCCCGTTGACCGCGTCGGTCCCCATGCCGCCGCGGTGGTAGATCTCGACCGGGTCGATCACCGCCCGGACCCGGTCGAGGCGCCGGAACTCGAGGCGTGCTCCGAGGCGCTTCATCGGGGGGGACGCGTTCCAGGCGTCGCCCAGAGCGTTTAGAGCGACGAGCGTGGCGTACGCCTCCGAGAAGGGCTTCTCTTCGCTCATCCGGAAGCCGTCGCCCGGAATTTCACGGCGCGGAGGCCGGCAGACAAGTCGTCACTCGAACCCCTCCATGACCCACACGTCGCCGCCCTGCGGCCGGAAACGATCGAAAAGGACCCACCGTCCGTCGGGGGACCACACAGGGTAATCGATGCGCACGTCCGGGTCGGGAAACTCGAACACCTTCTCGGGAACGCCGGAGGCCAGGGGTGAGATCCAGATGGCTCTGTGAGCCAGGACGTCCAGGATCCTCGATCCGTCGGGTGAGATCGACGTATGCGAGCCGCCCGCGATCGGCGCCGTCGGCTGCGGCTCGCTGCCGTCGAGCAAGGCACGCATCGTACCGGGCGATCCGCCGCAGAGGCAGCGAAACAGCAACGACTTCCCGTCGGCGGCCCACAGAAGGAAATGGCCGCCGGCGCCGACGTTCGTCAGCCGTCGGGCGCCCGAACCGTCGGCCCGCATCACCCAGACCTCGAACCGTCCGCTCTGATCGGAGTGGTACGCGATCGACTGTCCGTCGGGAGAGAAGAACGGGTTGATCTCGATCGACGGGCTCCGCGTCAGCTGACGTAGCGCTCCGGAGCCCACGGCCGCGGTCCAGATGTCCGCGTTGCCCGCGCGAGACGAGAAGAACGCGATCGTCGCGCCGTCGGGCGACCACGTCGGCTGGAAGTCGCCGCCCGGTCCCTTCGTGAGCGGACGGGCGGAGCCGCCGCCCGCCGGAACGATCCAGACGTTCATTTCGCCGGCGCGATCCGAGTTGAACGCAATCTGGCGGCCGTCGGGCGACCATGACCCGCGGCTGTCTTCGCGGGTCGTCGAGACCACTTCCTCCGCAGGTCCGGTCGGGCGCCCGGTCGCGGGGTCGACCGGCATTTTCCACAGGTCCGCGTTGAGCTTCAGGATCGAGAACGCGAGACGCTTGCCGTCGGACGAAATCGCGGAGTCCACGTCTTGTCCCGCCCCGGTCGTCACCTGCTGCGCGACACCCGTCGGCCTTCCCTCCGGCGACATCGGAATCCGCCACAGGTTCAATCCGCCTCCGCGGTCGGTCGAAAAATAGAGGAAGCGTCCGGAGGGAGACCAAGACGGATGGATGTCGCGCGCGACGTCGTTCGTCACCCAGTCCAGCTCTTTCGACCCCACCTCCGCGAGCCGGACGTCGAAGCGGGTGGACTCCATGTTCTGAAAGACGATCCTCTTCCCGTCCGGGGACCACCGCGGCCGAAGGTGCGCCACCGCCTCCGACACGTCCGTCGTCACCTGCTGCGGGTTCAACCCGCGGGAGTCCACCGTCCAGATGCGCCGCGGTCCGGCCCAGGAGGCGTCCACGGCGATCCGCGTTCCGTCCGGCGAGACGGACGGGTTGAAGGCATTCTCGACGAGCCGCGTTTCCCGGCCCGTCGCGGTCTCCACCGACCAGACGTCTCCGCCGCCGCCATACTGGCCGAAGACGTCGCCCGGCTCGAGGCGCGCGCCGGCCACGCGCGACCGGACGAACAGGACGCTCTTGCCGTCGCGAGACCACGCCGGCTGGATTTCGTCGAAGCCTCCGGACGTCAACCGCTTTTCTTCGCCCCCACCGATCGGTCGCACGAAGATCCTGCGCGCCCCGTTTTCCTCGGCCGCGTAAGCGAGCGAGCCGCCGTCGGGGGAAAACGCCGGCGACTCTTCGATGCCTTCGGTCGACGTCAGCTGAGTCAGCTTCGCGACGGACGGCGCGGACCTCGGCGCCGTTCTTCCGGGTCCGAGAAAAAGAAACGCCGCCGCTGCGACGACGACCGCGGCACCGACGATCAGGACCGGTGCGCGGCTCGCCGCGCGTCGCGGAGCTTTTCGAGCCGCGAGTGCCTCGTCGATCTCCAGCCGCGCGTCGCCGGCGTCGCGCAACCGGCGGCCCGCGTCCTTCTCCAGACACCTTCGGAGGAGGTGGCGGACGGGCTCCGGCACGGCGCGAGGGAGCGCGCGCCAGTCCGGATCGCGCTCGAGGACCGACACGAGAACGTCCGGCGGCGTCGCGCCGTCGAAAGCACGGCGCCCGGTGAGCATTTCGTAGAGCACGCATCCGAAGGACCACACGTCGGTCCGGCGGTCGAGCTCTCTGCCGCGCGCCTGCTCGGGGCTCATGTAGGCGAGGGTCCCGAGGATCGTTCCCGCCTGAGTTGCCGAAGCGATCGTCGGTGACCGGGATTGAGACGCGTCCGAGATCGGCAGGTTCTTCGCGAGCCCGAAGTCGAGAAGCTTCACGCGCCCCTCGGGCGTGATCATCACGTTGCCGGGCTTCAGGTCGCGGTGAACGATCCCCTTCTCGTGAGCGGACGCCAGTGCATCGGCGATCTGGCGCGCGATCTCGAGCGCCTGATCGAGCGGCAGCGGACCCGCCGCGAGGCGCTCCGCGAGGGTCTCGCCCGGCACGAGCTCGAGCACGAGATAGCGGCCGCCGGCGCTCTCCTCGATGCCGTAGATCGCGGCGATCCCGGGGTGATTGACCGCCGCGAGGAGCTGCGCCTCCCGCTCGAAGCGTTCGAGATGCTCGTCGTCACCCGACAGCTCCCGGGAGAGCATCTT
>DASRPJ010000336.1:0-12880 GCA_035646435.1 Thermoanaerobaculia bacterium
AGGGGGGTGGCGCGACGATCGGCGGGCCGCTCACCCAGAACACGTTCCGGTTCAACCCGGAGCTGCCGGCCTACGACATCATCAACGCGCGGGTCGGCGTCCGTTTCGACCACTTCGACATCGCGATCTTCGGCAACAACCTGACCGACGAGCGGGCGTTCCTTGCGCTCGACCGCGAGCGGGGACTGCTCGCACGAGTGGGCTACCTGACGAACCAGCCCCGGACGTTCGGCATCACGACCCGGATCGACTTCTGAGTCTTCTCCCTCTCCCCTCCGGGGAGAGGGTCGGGTTGAGGGGCGCCCGTGCCTCGGGCGCCCTTAGTTCGACGCGTTCAGCGCGCGCTCGTGCGCCCAGCTCCGGATCGCCTTGATCTGCTCCTCCATGGTGACGGAGAGGGGCACGGTCGCGGCGATCATCCGGTAGAGGTCGTCCTCGGTCACCTCGCGCTTCTCCGAGTAGGCGTCGACGACGGAGGAGACGACGGCCTGCTCGATCTCGGCGCCGTTCCATCCCTGGGTGGCCTTGGCGAGGAACACGATGTCGAGGCGTCCGACGTCGCATCGGTTGCGGGCGAGGTGGATCTCGAAGATCTGTTTGCGCTCCTCTTCCCCGGGAAGATCCACGAAGAACACCTGGTCGAAACGGCCCTTGCGGATGATCTCGGCAGGCAGCAGCTGGATGCGGTTCGCGGTCGCGGCGACGAAAACGAGGGCGCTCTTTTCCTGCATCCAGGTGAGAAAGCCGGAGAAGATGCGGGACATCGACGCGTCCTGCCCGTCGCGGTAGCCGCCGACCCCCATTTCGATCTCGTCGATCCACAGCACCGCGGGAGAGACCGCCTCGACGGACCGGAGCGCTCTCAGGAACGTCGCCTCCGGGTTGTCGGTGCCGAAGATCGCGTTCATGTCGAGCCGGAAGAGCGGCAGGTTCCACTCGCTCGAGATCGTCTTGACGCAGAGGCTCTTTCCGCAGCCGGAAACCCCCATCAGGAGGATCCCGCGCGGGATCGGAACTCCCGCGTCGAGAGCCTCGCGCGAGAAGAGCTTCTGCCGCTTGTGGAGCCATCCCTTGAGCACGTCGTACCCGCCGACGTCGGCGAGAGAGACGCGCGGGGGCACGAACTCGAGCACCCCCTCCTTGCGGGACATCTGCTCCTTTTCGGCCAGCACTTCGCGGAACGCCTCCTCGTTGAAGGACTTTCGCTCCGCGAAGGTCTTGGACAGCACGTGCCCGATCTCGTCGGCGGTCAGGCCGCGCAGCGCGAGCGCAAGGCGCTTCAGGTCGGGTCCGCTGATCCCGTCGGCGCCCAGCAGCCTCTTGAGTGACGAGTCGAGCATCCGGGCGATCTCGCTCTCGTCGGGCAACTCGTACTCGATGACGTAGATCTCCTTCTTCACGTCGTCGGGGATCATGAGCCGCGGCGAAACGAGGATGACGTGGCGGCCGCGGTCCTTGAGACTGCGGTAGATGTCGCGGAGCCTGCGCGCGATCTCGGGGCGTCCGTCGGCCGCCCCCGCGAGGTCCTTGAGAACGAAGAAAGCCTTCCCCTCTCCCGCCAGGATGACCTCCAGAGCGGCGAGCGGGTCGTGCGTGTTCGCCACGGCCTCACCGTCCACCGTCAGGCCCTCCACGATGGACCAGAGCCCGTAACTCACCGGCGCTCCGTAGAACGTCTTCGCGAAGTGCTGGACGAGACGCTCGACGCGCGTCTCCTCCCACGTCTGAACGTAGAGCAGCGGGTGACCGCCCACGAGCGCGCGGCGGATTCGCTCCATGGCCTTCGTCGGCGGTATTGCGGCGCTCATTCGAGCGATTTTAACGCCAGAGCCGCGAGACCCCCGGCGGTTACAATCGACGCTCATGGCGAATGCCGAACACCTGAGGCTCGTTCTCACGCCCGAGTGGGGCGAGTGGCGGGTGAAGAACCCCGGCGTCACGCCGGACCTGACGCGCGCCGACCTCTCCGGAAAGGACCTCTCGGGACAGGACCTCCGCCGCGCCGACCTGACGAGCGCGGACCTCTCCGGGGCGACGCTCGCGGGAACGGATTTCACCCGAGCGATGCTCAGCATGTCCCGGTTTACGGGGGCGTCCGCGCCCGGCGCGATCTTCGAGCAGTGCGATCTCGACTTCCTCGACCTGAGCGGAGTGTTCCTCGCCGGTGCGAGATTCCGCGCGGCGTCCCTCCAGAGCTGCGCGCTCGTGCAGGCCAATCTCGCGAGCGCGGACCTCACCCTGACGAAGCTCGAAGGCTCCGACCTTTCCGGCGCGAACTTCGTGGGCGCCACGCTCTGCGACGTGAACTTCCGCGGGGTGAAGATCCTGGGCGCCCACTTCGACGGCGCCGACCTCACGCGCTCCTTCTTCGAAGGGGTCTCCGCGCCCCAGGGCTCCTTCCCGAACGCGAACTTCTCCCGCGCCAACCTGAAGTCCGCCGACCTGACGGGCGCCGACCTGCGGCGAACCAAATTCGTGGGCGCCATCCTGCGCCAGGCGGCCATGAACGGCGCGGACTGCGAGCGCGCCGACTTTGCCGAGGCCGACATGGAGCTCGTCTCCGCCATCGAAGCGAACTTCAGCGGCGCCCAGTTCGATCGAGCCCGCCTGAGAAAGGCCGACCTGCGGAGCGCGCTCTTCCTCGACGCCGGCGGTGAAGACGTGAGCTTCGCGGAAGCGAAGCTCGTGAAGGTCGACCTCCGGACCGCCCGGTTCGAGCGCGCCAACTTCCGGGGCGCCGACCTCTCGAAGGCGGTGCTGCGACGGCTGAACCTGAAGCCCTACGCCTTTCCCGGCGCGCGTTTCGCGCAGACCGACGCGTCCGAGGCCCAGGCCGAAGGCGTGGACTTCTCCCGCGCCGATCTCTCGTTCGGGAACTTCCGGCAGGCGAACCTCAAGCGCGCCAACCTCTCGCACGTTCTCGCGTTCGAGGCGGACCTCTCCGGGACGCTCCTGATCGGAGCGAACTTCCAGGGAGCGAACCTCGAGGACGCGGACCTGCGATTCTCCCGCGCGATCGGCGCCGACTTCACGCAGGCCCGGCTCAAGGGGGCCGACCTCGGCAACTCGGATCTTTCCGAGGCCAAGTTCAAAAAAACCCACTTCTGGGGGGCGAGCGCGCGGCGGGCAAAGACGCCGGGGGGCGCGGCGAAGCTGCTCTGGCTCTCGACGATTTTCTCGAAGGCGAAAGAGAAGAAAGTCGAAGTCGAGGACGTCAAGGAGAAGGCGCGCCAGAAGCGAATCGAGGATCTTGCCGCGCGGGCGGAGAAGAGACCGCCCCACACCTCCGGGAAAAAGGGCTAGGGGACCGGCGATCGGCCCTTCGTCGGCGCCGTCCGGGGAGTCGCCGGCCCGGGAGCCGGGGGCGCGGTTGCGGCCTTGTCGATCGCGGCGGCCAGCCGGCCTGCCGCCTCCCGGCTCACCGTGAATGCGCCGGGCCGCCCCGAAACGGTGGCCGCGAGCTCCGGCCGCGCCGGGTAGAGAGCGATCTTCCACGCCGGGCCGCCCGCGAGACGAACGAGGATCTCCGACTCGGGCTGCCGGAGCGCGAGCGCCTTCGCCTGCACGTCGTCGAGAAACCCGAGGCTCTCGGCGTCGGAGAGGGCGTTCAGCAGGTCGTCGGCGGCCGAGGCGATCAACGCGCGGCCATCCACGCTCCAGCCCGCCTGGTTGCGGACGAAAGAGCGGCGCTTCGCGCCGATCCGGGCATCCACCGCGGTGACGTCGTTGCGCTCGAAACGCACGAGCCGCCGGTCACGGAAGGAGACCGCCTCCCTCGACAGCTCTTCGAGGATGGCGTTGCCGACCGTGAAAACCTGCCCCTGCCGCGCCGCGTACACCGAGTTGCCGTCGGAGCGAGTCGAGCCGAGATCGAGGACGTGCTTCGCGCCTTTCGCGTCGGAGATCGTGACGCGGAACGCCGGAGGCGCGAGGCCGAGCGCCGCGAGGTCCGCCGCTCCGGCGCGGGGCACGAACTCCGTGACTCGAAGCGACGACAGGTCCGCCGTGAGCCGGTCGACGACGTCCTTGTCCGCGAGATCGGTGAGCGGCTGCTCGAGCCACCAGACGCCCTTCTTTTTCGCCACCGTGAGGCTTCCCCGGCCGCGGGAGACGTCGATCCGGGTCGCATCCTGCGCGGCGGCCCCGAAGACGTCCTTGCTCTTGAGGTCCTCGACCGGCTTGCGGGCCGACGCGGCGACGCTCGCCGGCACGAAGAGGATGCCGGGCGCTCCCGCGACCCGCGCGGCGGTGACGTCGGTGCCCGGAATGTCGATGCCGAACGCGATCGTCCGGGAGAGCCGCTTCGCCGGGGCCTTCTGGTCGGTCCACGTGATGGTCGCCGTCGCGACGGGCGTCGCGAGCCCGTAGTCCTCCGCCTTGCCCTCTGCCGGGGGCTCCCCGCCCGGATTCTTCAGGTCCGCGAGCTCCGACGCGAGCTCGCCCGCCGCGAAGGAGTCGGCCGGGTAGGCCTCGGGCCGCACGAGGTTCCACGCGTCCCCCGACTTCGCGAGCTCGAGCGTCTCGCCGCCGCGCTCGATTCGGATCCGCTCCACCCGGTCTTCCGGCAGATCCCAGTGAACGTCACCCTTCTGCTCGCGCTCGGCCGTCGTCGGCATCTTCCGCTCGAAAAAGAAGATGAACGCGAAGAGGGCGACGACGACGCCCGTCAGGACGAGCAGCTTGCGCGAGGACACCGGCTCAGTCCCGCCGGCGATACCAGACCGCGACGCCGAGAAGGATCGCCATCGCCGGCATCCCGAGGATGGCCAGGAGCGTGATCCGACGGACCTGACCCTGGGTGAGCGAGAGCGACGCCTGTTCCGGGGTCTTGGGCGCGATCCCGATCCTCTTTTCGGAGCCGGTCAGCCAGTGGATCGAGTTCAGGAACAGGTTGGCGTTGCCGGCGCTCCCGAGGGAGCCGGCGGCCGCAAAGCGGGAGTTCCCGACGACGACGAGTCTCCCCTTCTTCGCGGGGGCCTTTTCGTCCTCGCCGGCTCCGGCCGCGACCGCCAGGCTGACGGGACCCTGCACGTCCGCCGGGTCCTTCTTCAACTCGCTCTCGAGATCCGAGAGGGACGTCTCTCCCCAGCCTTCGGCGGACGTCTCCACGAGCATCGCCGCGGAGGGGGCGTTCTCTCCCCTCGTCACGGACCTCGCGAGGGGGAAGATGACGGGAAGGCCCTCCGCCGCGAGGGCGCGCACGATCGGGTGGCTCCCATAGCGGTTCGCGAACACGGTCTCGGCGCCGACGAGCGGGAGGGCGTTCGCCGGATCCACGACGATGTCGTTCCCGAGCCGCAGCCCGTTTTCCGCCAGCACCGCGCCGAGGCCGAGGTCCGCGGGCGGCGCTCCGGGTCCGGGCAGGACCGGGTCGAGCAGGAGCAGGACTCCCCCGCCCCCCGCGAGGTACTTCGCGATGGCCGACACCTCCGGCGGAAGGAGCGCCGTGCGCGGGCCGGCGACGACGAGGGCGTTCGCGTCGGTGGGGACCGCGTCCTTCCCGAGCGACTCCCACGTCGCGACCGTCAGGTTGTCTCTCTCGAGGAGCTGCTTCGCGTCGGCAAAGCCGCGCCCGCGCTCGGCCGAGTCGATCGAGCCCTCGCCGTGTCCCGCGGCGAAATAGACGCGGGCGGCGCGGTCCTCGGCGACCGCGACGATTGCCGACGTGAACGCTTCCTCCCCCCGGAACGCCTTCATCTCCCGGGCGCCCTGACCCATCGTCCCGCCCGTGAACTCGTACTCCGCCATCTTGTCTTCTTCGACGTGCTTCTTCCGGTCCCCGGATCGGAACACGACCGTGCCCTCGCGGACCCCTCCGAACTCGCGCGCGACGGCCTCGGCGCGCGCCGGGTTGCGGCGGGGGTCGAGGTACTCGACCTCGATTCTGGGCGAGAGGGCCCGGTAGCGGCTCAGGAGCTCCGAGACCGGCGCCCACAGCGCCGACTCCCGGTCCATGAACACCGTGATCCGAACGGGTTTCGTCAAGCGGCCGACGAGCTGCTTCGTCGTGCTCGACAGGCTGTAGATCCGGGCCTTCGTCCAGTCGGCGCGGTACCAGTGCCGGGAGCCGAGCCAGTTGACCCCGACGAGGAGCGCCACCCCGATCGCGATCGCCGCGGCGGACACGCCGGCGCGCGCCGCGCGTCCGCGCCTCACGGCGCCTCCTTCTTCGCGGAGAGGGTCACGGTCGTCAAGTAGAGGAAAAAGGCGGTCGCCGAGACGTAATAGACGAGTCGCCGCGTGTCCACGACGCCGCGGGAGAACTCCTCCATGTGATCCCAGAGGTTGAAGTACCCGAGAGTTTCGCGCTTGTTCGGGTCGTTCGACAGGGACTCGAGGAGCCCCGCGGAAAAGACGGGTATCAACATCGCGAACGAGAGAATGGCCGCGACGATCTGGTTCTTCGTGAGGGTCGACGCGAACGTCCCGATCGACAGGAAGTACGCGCCGATCAGGGTGATGGCCAGGTAGCCGCCGGCGACGGGGCCGAAGTCGATCGGGGTCTGAGCGCGCAGGATCGCGACGTAAACGAGCGTCGGCGCCCAGAGGGTGAGGAAGAACCCGAGCGCGCCGGTGAACTTCCCGAGCACCACCGTGGCCTCCGAGACCGGCGACGTGAGGAGCGTCTCGATCGTCCCGGACTTCCGCTCCTCCGCGAAGAGCCGCATCGTGATGATCGGCACGATGAAGAGGTTGAATATCCAGAAATAGGTGTTCGTGAAGAGGAACGGGAGGGCCTGGCCTTTCGGCGCCCCCGGCGCATTCAGGAATGCGACGATTGCCGAGAAGATGAAGCCGTTCATCAGGAGAAAAGCGGCGAGGATCACGTAGGCGAGCGGAGACAGGAAATAGGCGCGCCACTCCCGCCCCACGATGGCGAGGAACTTCCTCAAGACACGACCTCCCCGGGCTCGGGCTCACTCGAAGCGGGCGCGATCGCAGCCGGCGTCTCCTCGTGGCGGGTGAGCCGGACGAACACGTCTTCCAGAGAGAGCGCCTCGCGGGTGAGCTCCCGCAGCACCCACCCTCGAGAGACCGCCGTCCGGAACACCTCTTCCCTCGGGTCCGCTCCGGCTTCGCACTCGAGCCGGACCCGGGTCTCCTCGTCCCCGCTCTCCTCTGCCACTGCCGTCACGCCGGGGAGACCCTGGAGGGCCGCGCTCGCATCCACCCGGCCCGCGAAGGCGGCCCGCACGACCGGCGCTCCGGCGAGCCGGTTCTCGAGCTCCGAGACCGTCCCCTCCGCGACGATTCGACCCCGATCGATGATCAGGACCCGGTCGCAGACCGCGTCCACCTCCGGGAGGATGTGCGTCGAGAGGAGGACGGCCCGCTCCCGGCCGAGGCTCCGGATCGTCTCTCGGATCCGGATGATCTGCCCCGGGTCGAGACCCACCGTGGGCTCGTCCAGGATGAGGACCGGGGGACGATGGACGAGCGCGCCCGCGAGGGCGGTGCGCTGTCGGAAGCCCTTCGAAAGGTTCTCGACCCGGCGGTTCGCCACTTCCTCCAGGAGGCAGCTCTCGATCGCCTCTCCGACCCGGCGGGCGACGTCCTGCCCCGTGACGCCTTCGAGGCGGGCGCGGTAGCTCAGGTACTCCCGGACGCGCATCTCCGGATAGAGCGCGGCGGACTCGGGCAGATACCCGAGGCTCGCGCGCGCCCGTTCCGACTGGGTGACGACGTCGAAACCCGCGACGCGCGCGGTGCCCGCGGTCGGCGGCA
The DNA here is from genome assembly GCA_035646435.1 of Thermoanaerobaculia bacterium. Taxonomy (GTDB): domain Bacteria; phylum Acidobacteriota; class Thermoanaerobaculia; order UBA5066; family Gp7-AA6; genus Gp7-AA6. Next base: position 7,726 of record DASRPJ010000336.1, read on the forward strand.
GGAAACCGGTCAGGACCCGCATGGCGGTCGTCTTGCCCGCACCGTTCGGGCCGAGGAACCCGACGATCTCGCCTTGGGCCACCGAAAACGACACGTCGGAGACGGCGACCTGGGTCGAGTAGCGCTTGGTGAGGTTTTCGACTTCGATCATTCGACGGCCCGCTCGAAAAGCGCGCGAAATCTAGCACGGATCGAGCGCTCGGATCGGGGAGCCGGGAGACCCCGAGGAATACCCGTAAGATGAAGTCGCGCATGATCGTCGTCGAGAACGTTTCGAAGACCTACGGGCGTCTCGGCCGGCGGGTCCGGGCGCTCGACGGCGTCTCCCTCGAGGTTGCGCGCGGGGAGACCCTCGGCCTGATCGGTCCGAACGGCGCCGGCAAGACGACGCTCCTCTCGTGTCTCCTCGGATACCTTCGGCCCGACGCGGGCCGCGTCACGGTCGACGGAAAGGCGCCGGATGACCTCGCCGTCCGCGCCCGCACCGGTTATCTGCCCGAGCGGCTCGGCTTCGACCGCGACCTGCCGGGTCGCGCGTTCCTCGCCCATCACTGGCGTCTCGCGGGGGGCGACCCGAAGCGGGCTCACGTCGAAGGCGAAGCGGCCGCGGAGCGGGTCGGGCTCGCGCGCGAGGCCTTGAGGCGCCCGCTCAAGACCTACTCGCGAGGCATGCTCCAGCGGATCGGGCTCGCGCAGGCTCTCCTGCGGGAGCCGCAGCTCCTCTTTCTCGACGAGCCGGCCTCGGGCACCGACCCCCTCGGCGTCGGTCTCGTTCGCGAGCGAATCTTCGAGACCAAGGCGCGCGGTGCGACCATCGTCCTGAACTCCCACCAGCTCGCCGAGGTGGAGAGAGTGTGCGACCGCATCGTCTTCCTGTCGGAGGGAAGGATCGTCCGGAGCGAGACCCTGAGCGGCCAGGCGCCCAGCCGGCGTCGAGGCCGCGTCCGCGTGCCCGGAGAGCGGCTGATCGACGCTTCCGCCCTGCTCGTGCAGGAGGGCTTTCGCCCCGAGGCGGAGCCCGACGGCTCGCTGCACTTTCCCCTCGCTTCCGACGAGGACATGGCCCGAGCGGTCCGGGTTCTGGCGCTCGCCGGCGTCTCCGTCTACGAGGCGAAGGTCTCCGCCGAGCTCGAAGAGCTCTTCTCGGAGACACCGCGCACGTGATCGAGATGGTCCGCCGCTTCCTGCGGCAGAAATTCGGCTCCGCGGGAATCGTACTGGCGCTCGCGCTCCTCGCGCTGCTCGAGATCGTACATCTCGCGAGCGAAGGGGCTGCGAGAGGTTTCCAGCTCGCCAACTGGGCGGTCTTCGTGCTCGCGGCAGGGTCGGTCTCGCGCGACGTGTCGAGCGGCGCGCTCCAGATGATCCTGTCCCGGCCGATCCGCCGCACCGAGTACCTCTTCGGGCGCTTCGCCGGGATTCTTGCCGGATATGCCGCTTTCCTCGCGGTGACCGGGCTCTTCGCCCTTCTCGCCGTCATTGCGATCCCGTCGGGCGCGTCGAGGCTGTCGCTGCCGGCGGTCGCCGTGGCCGCCGGCGCCGCGTTCTTCGCCGGCGCGCTCCAGGCGGCGATCCTCCTTTTCTTCTCGACCTTCCTCCCGGGGATCGCGGACCTTCTCGGACTCCTCATGCTCTACCTCGTCCTGAACCTGCCGCCGTGGAAGGCGGCGTGGCTGCGCGAGGCGGCCCGTCTCGGGCGCGAGAACCTGACGCCGGTCGTCGCCTGGAACGACGTTCTGCGCGGCAACGGTTTCCTCGACGCGGCCACCGGCCGCTGGGCGTTCGCGCTCTGTCTCTACCTGACGCTCGCGGCTCTCATCTTCTGCCGAAGGGAGCTTCCTTATGGACAGGATTGACAATCCCGACGTCGCGGGAGCGCGGGTGGACGCGCCACCGCCTTCCGGCTCGCAGTCGAGGCTTTCGCCCGTCATCCTGTGGGTCCTGCTCGCCGCGGCGCTCTTCCGAATCGTCACGACGGTCACCGACAAGGACGAGTCGGGCGGAGGGGCCGGGCTCGTCCGATGGACGGCCCCCGACGGCGCCGTGGCCGCCGCGCGGAGCTCCGGGCGGCCCATCCTCTACGACTTCACCGCCGAGTGGTGCGCCCCCTGCAAGATGCTGGACCGCGACGGTTGGGCGGACTCGCAGGTCGCCGCCCTCGTCAACGACTCGTTCGTCGCCACGCGCATCGTGGACCGCGCGCGGGAAGATGGAAAGAACGCGCCGTGGGTCGACGCGCTCCAGCAGCGTTACCGCGTCACTGCGTTCCCGACCCTCGTCGTGGCGTCGCCCGACGGCCGCGAGATCGCGATCGCGCAGGGCTTCAACGGCAAGGCGAAGCTCATCGCCTTCCTCGAAGGCGCCCGCGGAGCACGTCGCTAGCGGAGCATTACCCCGCCGGGGTCGTCGCGCGTTCGCGCCGCTCCTCCGGCGGCGGCGGTGGCGTTCGTTCGGCGAGAAAGCGCCCCGTGAGGCTCGCGGCGGACTTGCGGATTTCCTCTGGCGGACCTTCCGCGACTATTCTGCCCCCACCGTCCCCTCCCCCGGGGCCGAGGTCGATGATCCAGTCGGAGCTCGCGAGGAAGTCGAGGTGGTGCTCGACGGCGACGACCGAATGCCCCCGGAGGATGAGACGCCGGAACGTTCCCAGCAGCCGGTCGACGTCCTGCGCGTGAAGGCCGGTCGTCGGCTCGTCGAAGAGGAAGAGGACGCCGCGGGCGGCGGCGGGGCGGATCTCGAGGAACGACGCGAGCTTCAGGCGCTGCGCCTCGCCGCCCGACAACGTCGCCGTCGGCTGTCCGAGCGGGAGGTATCCCAGGCCCGCCTCCACGAGCGGGTTCAGGCGCCGCACGATCGCCATCTCGCTCGAGAAGAACGCCATCGCCTCGTCCACCGTCATCGCGAGAACGTCGCCGATGTTCTTGCCCCGGTGGCGGACCGCGAGAACTTTTCCCTGGAAGCGGCGGCCGTCGCAGACGTCGCACCGCACCGTCACGTCGGCGAGGAACTGCATGTCGATCGTCTGCCACCCGGTGCCCTTGCATGCCTCACAGCGCCCCCCCGCCGTGTTGAAGGAGAAGTCCCGCGCGGTAATCCGGCGCGACACGGCGCGGGCCGACCCCGCGAAGAGCTGGCGGATCTCATCCCACGCTTTCGTGTACGTGACCGGGTTGGATCGCGCGGAACGCCCGAGCGGGGTCTGGTCCACGAGCAGGATGTCCGAGACGAGCTCCAGCCCCTCGATCCGGTCGTGAAGGCCGACGTCGAGCGAGATCGTTCCCTTCACCCGGCGGGCGTAAGCGTTGTGCAGGATGTCGCGGACGAGGGTCGACTTTCCCGATCCCGAGACGCCCGAGACCGAAACGAGCCGGCCGAGCGGGAATCGGACCGTCAGGTTCTTCAGGTTGTGCTCGCGGGCTCCGACGACCGTCACCGCGCCCTCCGCGCGGCGGAACGCCACGACGCGGCCGGCGCGGCGTGTAGCCCCGGTCGACCCGGCCGGGCGAGCGGCGCCGCTTTCCGGCTTTCCACCGAGGCCCCGGCGCCTCAGGAGCTCCCCCGTCGCGGACGCCTTCACCCGGGCGAGCGCTCGCGGCGTCCCCTCGAAGAGAAGCTGCCCGCCGAGACGCCCCGCGCCCGGCCCGAGGTCGATGACGTGGTCGGCGGCCTCGATCGCCTCGGGGTCGTGCTCGACGACGACGACGGTGTTGCCGCGGTCGGCGAGCCTGCGCAGGATGGCGAGCAGACGGCGGGTGTCCACGGCGTGAAGCCCGATCGTCGGCTCGTCCAAGACGTAGAGCGTGCCGGTGAGCGAGCCGCCGAGCGCGGACGCGAGACCGATTCGCTGCGACTCCCCGCCCGAGAGCGTGCGGGCCGCGCGGGAAAGCGTCAGGTACTCGAGGCCGACGTCGTTCATGTACCGGACGCGGGCGCGGATCTCGGCGACGACCGAACCGAGGCGCGACTCCTCTTCCGGCGTCAGGTGCAGCTCGTCGAACCACGTCGCGAGATCCCGGAGCGAGAGCAGGGCGAGCTCGGAGATCGTTTTCCCCCGGAATCGGACCCGGAGCGATCCGGGACCGAGGCGCGCCCCGCGGCACTCCGGGCAGAGCCGGTAAGCCCGGTACCGCGCGAGCAGGACGCGCACGTGGATCTTGTACCGCTTCGTCTCCAGCCATTCGAAGAAGCCATTGATGCCGTAGAACTCGCCGCGCCCTTTCAGGAGCACTTCCCGCTCGTGCGCGGTCAGCCGTTCGACGGGAACGTCCTTCCGGACGGAGTACCGCCGGCAGGCGCGGAACAGGTCGTCGTAGGCCGACTCGTAGGCGGGCGTGTTCCAGGCGGCGATGGGCCGCTCGTCGAGGCGGAGGCTCGTGTCCGGGATCACCTTCTCGAGGTCGACGCCGATCACGCGCCCGAAGCCCTGACAGGAGGGACAGGCGCCGAGGGGTGAATTGAAGGCGAAGAGGGGGGGCGTCGGATCCCGGAAGTCGCACCCGCAGCCCGGGCAGTGAAGGCCGCGCCGGAACGTTCGGGTGCCGGCGTCGGTGCGCGCAAGGAGCGAGCCGGACATCGAGAAGGCCGCCTCGGTCGCCGCGGCAATTTCCGGACGAGACTCCTCCCGCACGACGAAACGGCCGACGACGACGGAGAGCCGGCCCTCCGCGTCGAGGAGCTCTTCGACCCGCGCCGGGTCGTCCGGGATCTCGACGGTTTCGCCGGAGGGCGCGAGCGCCCGGAAGAAGCCGGCGCGCTTCAGCTCCGCCACGCGCAGCGCGTCCTCCCGGTTCCGGCGCCGCAGCCCGAACCGCTTGCGCGGAGTGCCATTTGCCGTCCAGTCGACGGGCGCCGCGAGCACCACGCGCGATCCCGGCTCGAATCCGGCGATCTCCTCGACCGCCCGATCCACGCCCCCGGGGACGGCCGCGTCGCCGCAGTCCGTGCAGAACGTCGTGCCGCCGTGCGCGAAGAGCAGCCGCAGCGAGTCGTGGATCTCCGTCTGGGTCCCGACCGTCGACCGCGCGTTGCGGACCCCGTTCTTCTGCTCGAGCGCGATCGCCGGCGGGACCGGTTCGATCGAGTCGACGTCCGGCCGGTCGAGCCTCTCCAGGAACTGCCGCGCGTACGTCGAGAGCGACTCGGCGTAACGGCGCTG